>JAVVSB010000004.1:52950-77552 GCA_036654415.1 Mucinivorans sp.
CTCTAATGGGTATAACCTCTATGCCGTTAATATTAAAAGACTTATCATCAATAATATGGGTTATAACTTGCGGGACCCCTGCATAAGGATTTTCAGTAAAAACATAATCAAAATCCTTACATAAAACTCTCTCCACACGTTTTTCGCAATAAATATCAATTGCACGCCCCATAGCATAATTGAAACCTCTCAAATCATCCATCCCGCCAATATGGTCCTTGTGGGCGTGAGTAAAAAGTACAGCATCAACAGTCTCAATACCAGCTCGTAAAACCTGGTATCGAAAATCCATACTGGTGTCAATTACTATTGTGGTCGCATCTTGACTAATCACAACAGATGAGCGTAAACGCTTATCTCTCTTATCTTTAGAGCAGCACACCGCACAGTGACAACCTATCATAGGTACCCCTTGCGATGTACCGCTCCCTAAAAATTGAAGCTTCATAAAACTATTTGATACCCAACTCTTTTGCTATGCTCTCCATCTTGGCATCCAACTTAGCGGCAACCTCAGCATATTTTGAAGCACAACATAGCGGTTCGCAAACACCAAAATAGAATTTAATTTTAGGCTCAGTGCCTGAAGGACGTACCGAAACAATAGTGCTATCACTGGTTACAAACTGCAGAACATCTGATTTTGGTAGCCCCGTTGGTTTGCTTTGTCCATCACAACTAATGGTCTGAGATAGGTAATCACGCACCTGTACCACAAGTGAACCACATATTGATTTGGGGCTATTGGCTCTCAAATCTACCATCATCTGTTTAATCTGTTCACCACCCTCTTTGCCTTTTTTGGTAATGGAAACCATCCCCTCTTTAAAGAAGCCATACTCCACATACAACTCCATCAACAATTGCCACAACGACTTCCCATTCTCCTTGGCCCATGCTGCGCATTCGGCTGCCATACAAAGACTTGCCACTGCATCCTTGTCGCGCACAGCATCACCCACCAGGTAGCCATAGCTCTCTTCACCACCACCGATAAATTGTTTGACCCCCTCGTTCTTGGCTATCACATCTGCAATGAACTTAAAGCCAGTGAGCACATCGAAACACTCCACCCCAAAGGAGGCAGCTATACGTTTAATTAATTCAGTAGTAACCACTGTTTTAACTACAAATTCGCGACCATGAATTTTACCCAATTCGCTCCAACGGCGACACAAATAGTAGGTCAACAACGATGCACTTTGGTTACCATTCAAAAGCACCAACTCGCCACTATCATTACGCACAGCAATCGCCTGACGGTCAGCATCGGGGTCAGTTGCCATAACCAAATCAGCACCTGTTTGGTTAGCCATCTCGACTGCCATCTTCAGTGCCGCAGGTTCCTCAGGATTTGGAGAGAGCACGGTAGGAAAATTACCATCGTTGATATTTTGTTCAGGTACACTTATTATATTAGTAAAGCCATAACGTTTCAAGGCCGCAGGAACCAATCGTACACCCGTACCGTGAATAGGGGTATAGACAATCTTCATTTGATTATGTTTGGCCACCGCCTCTTTAGAGAGAGAGAGTCGCTCAATCATATCCAAATAAACGCTATCTACATCCTCGCCAATGGTTATAATTTTGCCACTACCACCTTCGAAACGAACCATTGTGGGGTCAAGCACTAGGTTCACCTGCTCGATAATATTCTTATCGTGTGGCGCAATAACCTGAGCCCCATCCTTCCAATAGGCTTTATAGCCGTTGTACTCCTTGGGATTATGTGATGCCGTGACCACAACTCCACTCTGACAACCAAGGTGGCGAATGGTAAAACTAAGTTCAGGAGTGGGCCTCAGTGAGTCGAACAGATAAACCGTAAAACCATTGGCGGCAAAAACATTAGCTGTAGTCTGCGCAAATAAGTCACTATTGTTGCGTGGGTCGCAAGCCACTGCCACCTTAATGGCTTGGCTGGGGTAACATACTTTAAGATAGTTGGCCAAACCTTGGGTGGCCATTCCAACGGTATATACATTCATACGATTAGTACCAACCCCCATAATACCGCGCAAACCACCAGTCCCAAACTCCAGTGAGCGATAAAAACTCTCGGTAAGTTCAACTGGATTATTTTCAATTAGATTCTTAACCTCATTTTGCGTATCTTTGTCAAAACTTGGAGTTAGCCACTTTTGGGCATTCTGAAGAACTACAGGGTCAATGTTATGTACCATGGAAATTAATTTTTAAGTTGTTTTCTGCCCACAAATTTATATTTTTTTTTTATCATTTCAAAGTTTTATACACATTTATTTTTGCCAACACAACAACTGTTTTAGTGCCTTTTTCTTTGGCTCTCAATACCAGGGATATAGGAAAATGTCAAGAATATAAATGCACGCTAATGAGATAATAATACGCAACTTACATATACTATCTAAAGCAATACTTTATGAAAGTTACGTTAAAGATATGTTAAAGCAAGGCTTTTACGAGAGGCTCTTTATATGTTTACAAAAACAAAATTAATAAACAAGAATTAGTTATTTTTTTTATTATAATTTTATAATCACCTTTGTCATATAAAACGGAGGATTGTAACTCAAATAATACAATCTCGCCACGATTCAAAGCAATTATCATGAACTTTCAAAGCATAGAACAGACCAAATATATTTCTGTTTGGCAGATGTGTCTTTCTCAGATTAAGAAAAGTACATCTGAGGAGGAGTATGCTCGTTGGTTCCAACCAATTGAACCCATTGGCTTCACAAACGATATTTTGCGTTTGAGGGTACCAAGTCAACGCCACTTGCAACACATAGAGCAGAATTTTATTCGCGTCTTGGCCCCTATCGTTAGAACCAATTTTGGAGTTAAAGCTTCGATTCGTTATGCCGTACCTCAGGAGGACCAATCTGCCTCTATTCGCGGATACAGCACCCAGCCAGATGTAGCCACAATTAAGAATCCCTTTATTATACCTGGTCTTAAAAAAGTTAAATTTGACTCTCAATTGCGGGCCGAATATAATTTTGATAATTTCATCGAAGGTAGTTGTAATCGTCTTTTACGTTCGGCAGGCCTTTCGATAAGTGTAAATCCAGGTACAACCAGTTTCAATCCACTATTTATATATGGCAGTTCTGGTTTGGGTAAGACTCATTTGGCTCAAGCCATAGGCAACGCCACTGTGGCACGTCATGCCAATAGCCGAGTTCTCTATGTGAGTGCCAACCGCTTCCAGTCGCAATTCCAGTACGCAGCTCACCATGGTGAGCTGAATGATTTCATCAATTTCTATCAGATGATAGACGTGCTTATTATTGATGATATACAGGAGTTAGCAGGCAAAAGTAAGACTCAAAATATATTTTTTAATATCTTTAACCATCTACATATGTTGGGGAAACAGTTAATTCTAACCTCTGACCGCCCACCAGTGGAACTAAAAGATATTGAAGAGCGCCTGATAACCCGTTTTAAATGGGGTCTCTCGGGTGAACTCACTCCGCCTGACAAGCAGACACGGACAACAATTTTGCACAGCAAAATTAAAAACATTCACCTCGAGGTTAGCGAAGAGGTTATCGCCTTTCTTGCGGACAATATTAAGAGCAATGTACGCGAATTAGAGGGGGCACTAACCTCACTTGAGGCTTACAGTCGCCTGATGGGACAACCATTGAGTATCGATTTAGCACGTCGTGTATTACGAGATATTGTGGAAATTACCACAACAGAGGTAACCATAGAATCGATACTAAATTTGGTCAGTAGCCATTTTGGTATTGAATTGCCGATGTTGCTCTCCAAAAAACGGACTCGCGATGTGGCTCAAGCTCGACAGGTGGCCATGTATTTGTGTAAAAAGCACACAAAAGCAGCCTTAAGTGCTATCGGCAGTGCGGTGGGAGGCAAAAACCATGCAACGGTATTGCATAGTTGCAAAACCATTGCCGACATTATGGAGACAGACAAAGTTTTAAGCCAAAAAATCCAAGAGATAGAGAGAAAACTGAAATACTAAACAAAGAGCGAAGCTACCTCAGAAAGGTAGCTTCGCTCTTTGTTAGAGCTTATAAAATGTTCGTACCACCCACTGCACAATAGGACTTGGTAATAGACATTTACATTTAGCAAAAACTACTTGGTCAAAACGCCCCACTTTAGTACGCAATCTGGGGTTTCGACAGTTAACCAATTTACATATTGCACGTCCAAGTTTTTCGGGAGGCGAACCATTATTTTCAGCATCCTCTATGATTTTCATCGTTTGGAGAAAAGTCTGACTGTAATCTTCGTTGGCCACAGTAAGCTCTGATACTCGACGATTAGCCGTAAAGTTGGTACTAAAGTCGCCTGGCTCCACAAGACATACTTTTATGCCAAACGGTTTAACCTCGACCGATAGAGCTTCGCTATAGCCCTCGATGGCAAATTTAGAGGCCGAGTAAAAACCCTGAAAAGGGACAGCAATAACCCCAGCAATAGAGCTAATATTAATAATACGCCCAGAGCGAGCCTGACGCATATATGGCAACACAGCTTTGCACACGTTGACTACTCCCATAAAATTGGTACCCATCTGCAGTAAAATCTCCTGTTCCGAAGCTAATTCAATAGCTCCACTAATCCCCACCCCTGCATTATTGATGAGCACATCAATATGACCTTGCTCAGCCATAATACGTTCCACGACATTGGAGACCATCCCCTGCTGGGTAACATCCATCTCCAACATCTTAACATTATTGATAGGTACGGAAATGTTTTTTCTACTCGTTCCATAAACGACGTGCCCATGAGAACTGAGCATTGCGGCACAAATCTTGCCGAAGCCCGATGAGGCTCCGGTAATTAAAATGACTTTATGTTCCATTTTAATTAATTATTTAACCATGTAAATTTTATACCAACCCCGAAAAGCCCATAAAAGCCATCGCCAACAGGCCAGCCGTGATAAGCGAAATAGGCACACCACGCATAGCCTTAGGCAGCTCCGTAAGCTCCAACTTTTCGCGCAAACCTGCAAAAAGCACCAAAGCTAAAGTAAAGCCTATGGCCGTGGAACAAGCAAAGACAACGCTCTGCAAAAGATTATACTCTTTCTGAACAAGTAGAATAGCCACACCCAGCACAGCACAGTTAGTGGTAATAAGCGGCAAGAAAATCCCTAAAGCCCCATATAAAGCTGGACTAACTTTTTTGAGCATAATCTCCACCATTTGAACCAAAGCAGCTATCACTAAAATAAAGACAATAGTCTGCATATACTCTATCCCCAATGGAACCAATACACCATACTGCAACAGATAGACCACCACCGAGGAGACTGTCAGCACAAAAGTTACAGCCATACCCATACCCAACGAAGTACTGACTTTGGTCGACACACCAAGAAAGGGACATATCCCTAAGAACTGCGCCAGAATAATATTATTTACAAATATTGCGGCAATAATAATCACAAAATATTCCATATCTTCAACGTAATTTAGCGGTTAACTTATTGAATATCACAAGTAGATACCCCAGTGCAAGAAAAGCTCCTGGAGCCAAAACAAAAATTAGAATACCATCCATTCCATCGGGTAGGAACTTCATCCCAAAGAATGAGCCGCCCCCCAAAGCCTCTCGAACGGCACCAAGCAAAGTTAATGAAAGCGTAAAACCAATACCTATACCTAAACCATCAATGGCCGAACTGACCACATTATTTTTACAGGCAAAGGCTTCAGCACGTCCCAAAATAATACAATTGACTACAATGAGTGGAATAAAAACCCCTAATGTAGTATATATTTCAGGTAAATAGGCCTCCATAACCAATTGCACTACGGTCACAAAAGAGGCAATAATAACAATAAAGCTGGGTATGCGCACCTTGGCTGGAATCACATTTTTGACCAACGAAATGGCAATATTACTCATCACCAATACAAAAAGCGTCGCAGCCCCCATTCCAAAACCATTAATGGCCGAGGTGGTAGTACCCAATGTAGGACACATACCAAGTAGGAGCACAAAGGTGGGATTATCCTTGATAATACCCTTCGAAAAATTTTTCCACTGATTCATCTTCTTTTCAGTTATTAAGAGTTGGCCTTAAGGTCGTTAAAAATTTTGGCAGCACGTTCTAAGGCATCACAATAGGCCCGCGAGCTAATAGTCGAGGCTGTAATGGCATCCACATCACCACCATCCTTGGTGACCAAGAGTTGGAACTCAGACGGATTTTTGCCCTCGAACTGTACCGAGAAATCAGATTTTGCTTTATCTATCTTATCTCCCAAACCTGGGGTCTCTTTATGTTCAATAACTGAAATTTTATTGATGGTGCCATCTATTAACATTCCAACCATAAGTGACATTTGACCACCAAAACCTTTTTTGCTAAAGGTCTCGATTGCATAACCAATTATCTTTTTACCGCTCTTAGCAGGATAAATATTAATAGTTTGTCCATCAACGGATTTAGTGAGTTTTTCGGCAGCTGGGTCGTTGTCGAACGATGGCATTACATCGGCAATGGCTACGTTTATCTTATCTGTTTTGGCTTGTGCAATTGGTGACTTGGTAAGTATAAAGACTCCAGCCACTGCGCCTGAGGCCACAAGGGTAATGATACCCAAAACCAAAACCATATTTTTTAATGTACTTTTCATGATATTCTATTTTTTATTAGGCAAAACGTTTAGGCTTAATATACATATTAATTAGGGGCACACACGCATTCATAATGAGAATGGCAAAAGATATCCCTTCAGGATAAGCTCCCCAAACGCGAATCAGTATTGTGATGATACCGATTCCAACTCCAAAGACCATCTGGCCAACCCTACTCATAGGTGAACTAACATAATCTGTAGCCATGAAAATAGCCCCCAACAGAGCACCACCAGCAAAAAGATGGAATAGAGGATTCATAAACTCTTCGGGGTTGATAAGCCACAAAATGGTAGAAAATAGAGCCATAGACCCAAGGGTAAATACTGGTATTTCCCAAGTTATCACCCTACGAACCAAAAGATACAGACCACCTATAATCAACAGTACACCAGCAATTTCGCCCAAAGAACCATCCTTAAAACCAAGTATCATCCCTTGCAAATCAATCGATGGCATAATTTGGCTCACAGATTGCCCTTTAGAGAGTGCCTCTTTGACAAAAGCCAAAGGGGTGGCCCCTGTAACTGCATCCAAGCCTGCCGTATCAGGGAAAACGGTCATCTGCACAGGGAACGAAATCAACAGAAATACACGCCCTACAAGGGCTGGGTTAAAGAGATTTTTACCCAGGCCACCAAAACTCATCTTACCGATGCCCATGGCCACCAGCGACCCCAAAATCACCAACCACGGTGAAATCTCAGCTGGCAGATTAAATGCCAACAACATCCCAGTAACCGCGGCCGACCAATCGGTTAGAGAGTTAGATTGTTTTAACAAAAATTTGCCAATAAACCATTCAAAAAACATACAGCTAATAACTGCTAATACAGTTACGCTCAAGGCATTAAAGCCATACATCACAAGCGAAAACCCAAGTGCAGGCAAGAGAGCTATTACCACATCGCGCATGATACGCTTGGTACTATCGCCACTATGCAAGTGAGGTGAAGGTGAAACGATTTTCATAATTATTAATATATATTCTATTTTCTACTACGTATTATACTCATTGTCTGTGTTTTACCTAGTCTAATATAGTCCAGCAAAGGCAACGAAGCAGGACAAGTGTAGGCACAACAACCACACTCTATACAATCGGTGATACGTTCTACCTCAAGTCTATCCCAAAGTGTCGCCTTACTAATTTTAAACAACAAATATGGCTCAAGCCCCATGGGGCAGACCTGGGTACATTTAGAACACGAAATACATGAAGAGGCCTTGGCACGCACAGCCTCCTTAGCACTCATCATTAAAATACCAGAAGTTCCCTTAGTAACAGGACTTTCGACATTACTCATCGCACGCCCCATCATTGGCCCTCCATTGATAATTTTACCCGTATGGTATGGTTCCCCCCCACAATATTCTATCAGATGACTAATCGGAGTACCAATTCTAACTTGCAGATTACGAGGCTCGGCCAAATGCTTACCCGTAACAGTAACTACCCTATCCACCAATGGACGATTTTTTTGGACAGCCTGGTAAATGGCATAAATAGTCCCAACATTTTGCACCACGGCCCCAACCTCAATAGGCAGACAACCACTTGGAACTTTTAGTCCACTAATGGCTTCAATAAGCTGTTTTTCACCACCTTGTGGGTATTGTACTTTAAGAGGTACGACCTCCACCCCATCAGAGGCTTTACTTTGAAGAATTGCAATGGCATCTGGCTTATTATTTTCGATACCTATACAACATCTAGTAACGCCCAAAGCACGCATAACAATATGGCAACCGACCATAATTTCATCAGCTCTCTCCAACATCAATCTATGGTCAGCTGTTAAATATGGTTCGCACTCAACACCATTGACAATCAATATCTCCGCTGTTTTACCAGCAGGAATCCCTAATTTAACTTGAGTAGGGAAAGTGGCACCACCCAAGCCTACAATACCGGCTTGAGCCACTTTGTCTATAATCTCTTTAGGCTCAAGGGTACACTCATTAACCAATGTGTCACTTATGTCTACATCCGCCTTCCACTCATCACCTTCAACCGTAATCACTACGGCCATCTTACGGACTCCGCCACCATCCATTGCCATATCCACCGATGCGACTGTACCACTGACCGAACTATGTACGTTGGCTGACACAAAACCACCAGAGGCTGCTATCAAATCACCAACAAGCACCTTGTCACCTTTTTTAACGGTAGGTTTGGCTGGTGCCCCGATATGTTGAGAGGTGAAAATGGTCACACTTTCGGGTAGAGGCATCTGCTCGATGGCCTTATCCCGCGAGAGTTTATAATCATGTGGGTGTATTCCACCAAGACTAAATGTTTTCATTAATATCTTTTCCATAATTTAAACGGTTTTTACAGCTTCTTCAACTGTTTTTTTAGGTGGGAAACCCACCTCTATAATTGCTCCTGTGGGGCATTCAACAACGCATTTACGACACAAACGGCATTTTTCTGTATCAATATAGGCCAGATTATTTTCCAAAGTGATGGCCTCAAAAGCACACGCCTTAACACACTTACCGCAACCAATACAGGCCGATAGACAAGCACGACGAGCCTGAGCCCCTTTGTCTTTATTGATACAGCTCACAAAAATACGCCTACCCTTAGGCCCTTTTTTACGAAGCTCTATAACCATCTTTGGACAAGCCTTTACACACGCACCACAAGCCGTACATTTATCGGCATCCACCTCTGGCAGGCCCGTATCTGGATTAATCTTAATGGCTCCAAACTTACACGCCACCACGCAATCTCCTTTACCCAAACACCCCCAAGTACAACCTGTTTCACCTCCATAAAGAGCTGCCTCAACGGCACATGATTGCGCTCCATTGAACACACTAGTGTGCGAACATTGGCAAAAACTACCTGCACAACGAACCACAGCAACAGTAGGTTCTTTCTCTGGTACAGCCTTACCCAACAACGTGGCCACAGCCTGCATAGTAGGAGCTCCACCCACTGGACAATAGAGCGACGAAATATCATCCTGCTCCACCAAAGCAGTAGCCATACCACGACAGCCTGGAAAACCACAACCGCCACAGTTAGCCCCTGGCAATAATGCCTCGCTCTCATCAATTCGAGGGTCTTCGTACACTTTAAATTTTTGAGCCACTACATATAGTATAATGGCCGATACCAAGCCTAATGCCACTAAAACGGCAATGGTGTAAATTAATGTTTCGTTCATAGTATAGTAATTGTTATCTCGCTACTAATTTTATCTCTAAACAATCGTAATATCAAGAAATAGAGTCCCACCATAATTAATGTCACAACGCCAGAGAGTATCTCGCTCACTGTAAATGCCTGGCAAATAAACAAAACAGCCACAACCAAGACCACTGGAAAAAAGTAGGCCAAAAGAGTGGCCCAAAGCCCCATTGAGCGGCTTATACTCAGTTCCACAGTCTGTCCTATTTCGTGTGGCATAGAGTCGTTCACCACAGTCACTTTTCGCGATACAGCACCCGAGGCGCACATTTTTTTTGCTTGACAAGTTCCGCATGACTCGTGTGTACACAACTCTAAAACAATCACCTGCGGGGTAATTGCGACAATTGTGGCATTTTGAATCAAGTTGTTTTTTGACATACTGTTTACAAAGTTACAAAAAAACTCTTAACTTTACCACATATAATTATCATTTTTATGAATAGAAGTTGTGATTTTTTGGTTATTGGTAGTGGCATAGCTGGTTTAAGTTACGCCCTCAAGGTGGCCGACCATGGCAAAGTGGTCATCGTCACCAAATCCACCATCCAGCAAGCCAACACTCATTATGCTCAAGGTGGCATTGCCAGTGTGACCGACCCTTTGGTGGATTCACCCGAGCAACACATTGTGGATACAATGGTTTGCGGTTCAGGTAAGAACAACCGTCAGGTTGTGGAATTAGTGGTGGATAAAGCTCCAGAACAGATTCGCCAATTGGTGGATTGGGGGGTGGATTTCGACCGCAAAAGTGATGGCAGTTACTCCTTAGCCCGTGAGGGCGGACATACACAGAGCCGTATACTACACCACAAAGATTTTACTGGGGCTGAAATAGAACAGCACCTAGCCGAAAGAGTCATGGCAAACCCTAATATTGAGGTATTGGAGTACCATTTTGCCGTTGACCTACTCACTCAGCACCACCTTGGTAAATTGGTCAAGCGTTCGATTCCTGGTACAGAATGTTATGGAGCCTATGTTTTGAACCTGAAAAAGAAAGAGGTTTTTACCTTTCTGGCCAAGGTAACCATTCTAGCCACTGGTGGTGTGGGTAATATTTATCATACCACCACTAATCCTACAGTAGCCACAGGCGATGGCATAGCCTTAGCTCACCGAGCCAAGGCCATTATCGAGGATATGGAATTTATACAGTTTCACCCAACCTCACTTTTCAATCCGCCAGAGCGTCCATCATTTCTTATCTCCGAAGCTTTACGTGGTTATGGAGGCATTTTGCGCACACGAGAGGGTGTCGATTTTATGCACAAATACCACCCCATGGGGTCACTGGCCCCTCGCGATATAACAGCACGCAGCATTGATACCGAGCTTAAAATATCAGGCGACGACTACCTCTTTGTTGACGTGACTCACAAAGATGCACAAACCACTAAGGAACAGTTTCCGAGTATTTATCAAAAATGCCTCTCCATAGGCATTGATATCACCAAAGATTGGATTCCTATTGTACCTGCGGCTCACTTCTGTTGTGGGGGGGTGAAGGTTGACCTTAACGGTCAAACCTCTATCAACCGTCTTTACGCCATAGGCGAGACAGCCTCGACTGGGCTACATGGAGCCAACCGTTTAGCATCCAACTCACTTATTGAGGCCATTGTCTTTGCCGACCAAGCAGCCAACGACTCGATAAAAAAACTACCTAAATACAGTCTCCAGCAAGGGCTCCCAGATTGGGATATAAAAGGCACTTCACACCCCGAAGAGATGGTGCTTATCACTCAAAGCCACAAAGAGGTACAACAAATTATGAGCTATTATGTGGGCATAGTGCGTTCCAACATCCGCCTTGAACGCGCTTTTCACCGTCTACAGATTATCCACCAAGAGACCGAACACCTCTACCGCCACTCTACCCTTTCGGGGCCACTGTGCGAACTGCGTAACATGGTTGCCGTTGGTTATCTGGTAATCAAACAGGCTCAGATGCAACATGAGAGCGTGGGACTCCACTTTTCATTGGACTACCCTGCCGAATAATAGCCTCCTGGGTCAAAAGAACAGTAAGGCCTCTCACTACTAAAATTTAGTAGTGAGAGGCCTTACTGTTCTTTTGACCTAGGCTATTTTTTACCTTTACCAAACAAACGACCTATTTCGCCTATCCAGAGCACCAACGACGTGGCTCCAATAATAATCAACCAATCACTAAACTCTAAGGGAACAACACGAAAAACATCACCTCCGAAGCTCACGATAAGTATCTGGCCCACCAAAATTAACAACGCCACCAACAAAAACCCTTTGGCCTTAACCAGCCCCTTCAGAGCTGAACCACCAGAGTGATAAGCCTTAGCATTAAACATATTCCAAAATTGTAACATCACAAAAATGGTGAAAAACATTGATAGTTTATACTCCATTGTAAATTCTATCATAGAGTGTTGAAACCAATAAAGCAATCCCATCAGCACCACCACAAAAGCAAGTCCCACACCAATAATTGAACGCCCCATAATACGGGTAATGATAAAATCGGTTGAGCGGCGTGGTTTCTCGCCCATCACGCGCCTACTTGGGGGCAACGAGGCCAAAGCCCCTGCAGCAAAAGTATCCATAATTAGGTTGACCCACAACATCTGAGTTACAGTAAGTGGCAACTCAAAGCCCAACATCGACCCTAAGAAAACTAACGTTAGTGCCGCCACATTAATTGTAAGTTGGAAGAGCACAAACCGTTGAATATTAAGATAGACAGAACGTCCCCACATTACAGCTGTGGCAATGGAGGCAAAAGAGTCATCCAAGAGGGTTATGTCACTGGCCTCCTTGGCCACCGACGTACCAGAGCCCATCGAGAGACCAACATTGGCAAAATTAAGAGCTGGCGCATCGTTTGTACCATCACCCGTTACGGCCACCACCTCGCCACGTTTTTGCAAAAGGCTTACCAATCGCTGTTTATCCATTGGTCTGGCACGAGCCATAATTTTTAGATGAGCAGCACGTTCATAGGCCTCAATATCGGATAGAGCTTCCCATTCTGGTCCTGTAATCTCGTTCATGGCCCCATCTGTTGGCAACCAAAGCCCTATTTGACGTGCTATCTCACGAGCCGTGGCTGGTGTATCTCCAGTGACAACTTTCACCGCCACACCAGCTGCCTGACACTGGGCCACAGCTGCTGGCACATCATCGCGAACTGGATCCGAAATAGCCGCTATAGCATTAAGAGTCAAACCATTAGCTAAATCAATAAGGTTAGTTTTACTATCAACATTTTCCACCTTTTTTGAGGCAAAAGCCAACGTGCGCATAGCTTTATTTTGAAAATCGAGCAGCACGCGCTCCACTTGAGCCAAATTATCCACCACGCTACACATTTTTAGCACATATTCTGGTGCACCCTTCACATATAACGTATCACCCACCACAGTGGCCATAAATTTCTGTTTTGACGAGAATGGCAATTGTGACACAATCTTATTACGAAGTCCTGCATAATCCACCCCCTGACTCTTGAGCCATAACAATAGCGCCCCTTCGGTGGGATTACCCAGCGGTTTACCAGTGGCATCCAAATTGGCCGTAGTGTTAGAAGCAATGGCCACAGATAAATCATCACCCACAATCTGATACATCTGATAGACACTCATCTGATTTTGAGTCAATGTACCTGTCTTATCGGTACAAATTACGGTCGTAGCCCCCATAGTTTCGCAGGCGTGCATTTTACGCACTAAATTATTGTTCTGCAACATTTTACGCATACTTAAAGCCAACGACAAGGTAACACTCATGGGTAATCCTTCGGGCACAGCCACCACAATTAAGGTCACAGCCACCATGAAGTATTGCAAAATACGACCAGCTTGTTCTAATGAGACCCACTGTCCACTTTCCCAAAATTTAACCCCAAAAGGTATTCCAGCTACAGAAATGGCCATAAAGAAAAGTAAGCCTATATATATCCAATGTAAGACACTACTCTGCTCAAATCTGGCAGAACGCTCTTTTTTAGAACCCATTATCTCGCGAGCATCGTAGACAATGGGAACCCATATCTTGGCCAACATAATAAAGGCACTAATCATAGCTGCACCAAGTAGTCCAAGTTGCCCCAAGGGAAGCGGATTACGCACTAAATTCTGAACAAAAAGTCCAATAAAAGTAACTATGGCCAGTGAAAAACCAACCACTCCAATCAGCTTGGCCAATCGCGCCAACTGTTTATCGAGCGGCGTACGCTCACCACTGTTAATTGTGGCCTGGCGAGCCACCTTACCAAACTCGGTGGCATCACCAACACGCTCTATCTCCATGGTGGCATTACCCTCGATAATGGAGGTACCTCGCAGCAACATATTGCTGGGGTAAGTGGCATCAGCCTTGAACTCCTGTTCACAAGTAGTCTTACGAATAGATGGCTCGCCAGTGAGGGTCGATTCGTTGACACTCAAAGCAGTTGCCTCGAGCAAAAGCCCATCGGCAGGAATTTCCTCGCCCGTATCGAGCAAAACCACATCACCAACAACGAGCTCTTTTTTACCCACCTCAACAATACCACCCTCACGCACGACCTTGTAGAGTGTGTCGTCATTGACCTGGTTAAGCACATCGAACTTTCGAGCCGCATCCATTTCAAAGAAAAAAGCTACTCCCGTGGAGAGGAAAATAGCAGCAAAAATGCCAATGGTCTCGGCATATTGCCCCTCAAGCACAGAAATACCTAAAGAGAGAAAAGCTGCAACCAGTAAAATACGTATCACTGGGTCTGAAAATTTATCAAGAAACAGTTTCCACAATGGCTCCTTGGGTGGTGGAGTTAAGGTGTTGGCCCCAAATTTTTTGCGATTCTCTTCTACTTGTTGGTTGGATAATCCGCTTAGTTTCATATTTTGAATTTTAGTTTATTTTACTTTGAATGCTCTTCATAATAGCCTGCCCCCAAAACTGCGACAGACGAGTGGCCCCTTGAACAGTGGGGTGTAGATAAAAAGTACCCGCATTCCCTGATTCAGCCACTAAATCAGTCAAATAGTTAACCTTAAAATAGTCGAATCCATCTTTATCACCCATATACACCCTCTGAGGGTTGCTGGTGGCATAAGCTGCAACCAAGGACTCCAATTCGGGAAGATACCTTTCTATCCGCTGTAAACCTTCGGCCAAATATATTGCACTATTGTATGTGTTAGGACTATACCAAAGTGGGCGGTGCAAAACCACTAGGCAATGGGGATATAGACTCATGAGCTCATCGACAATGACTTTTATATTGGTCCTATACTGTACTGGCGAAACAGGCGCACCATTGGGCCCCTTGACCGCGCTGTCATTAGTACCCAACATAATCGAAAAGATGAGTTGCGCCGTGCCATCGACATTCAACTTATCAGCACTCTGCTGCGCCTTGGCAAACAAGGTATTACTTGCTGGGAGATAATCCACCGTTGTGCAACCACTAACACCACAATTGGCGAAATTCACCGAGCCAACTCCCTCCTGAGCCTGCAAATAGACCGCTGTTTGGGCTGGAGGAGCATCCTGAACAGGGTTCTGCATCAAAGCTCCTTGTGTGATGCTGTTGCCTATAAAAACAATAGCTAAACTCTGCTTTTCAACTGGCTTTGAAGCAAAACATGTAGCAAAAGATAAAAAAACTAAACCTAAAAACAGTACAATCCTTTTCATACGTAAAATTTATTTAAATTGACGTTTCAATATATTTTCAACATCAACAATTGAACATTTCATCCATTTAAGCAGTAACTCTTTCCCATCCTGTTCCTTGAGTTGCCACTCAATATCGGAGTTCGACCGCACACGACCACTTAACTGTTGTAACATAATAGCCGCCGACACAGATATATTAAGGCTCTCAGCAAAGCCTACCATCGGAATATAGATACTTTCGTCTGCTTGCTGCATTAACCACTCCGAAATACCCGTTTTTTCGGTCCCCATAAACAGTGCAAACGGGCCAGCCTGGACATCAAAGTTCTCGAGAGTGACACTTGCCATATGTGGAGAACTTATCACAATACGATAGCCCTTAGCCCTAAGGTGAGCCACCAACTCAGGTGTCGAACTCCAACGGCAGATGTCGACCCATTGGTCAGTACCTCTAACGATATGAGAACTAGGACTAAAATGGCACAAGCTCTGTACGGCATGGATATCCTGTACGCCAAAAGCCTCGGCCGAGCGGATAGTGGCACTGGCATTGTGTGGATAAAAGATATCCTCCAAACAAAGGCTCATATAACGCGTACGCTGAGAGAGACGACCTCGAAGCCTCTCAAAACGCTCAGAGGTCATAAACTCACTAAGATATTCTATTTCACTATCTATATTTGACATTATCCTGCTCCAACATTTTTAAATAACTTTCATAACGGCTCTCATTAACATATCCGCTGGCTACAGCCTTAATTACAGCACACTTTGGCTCATGCGTATGAGTACAATTATAGTAACCACATTGTGGCGAAAAACGCATTATATCGGGAAAATAGTGCGAAATCTGCTCAGGTGGAATATCTATCAAACCAAAACCTTTAATCCCTGGTGTATCAATAAGATACCCCCCAGCAAAAGGGAAAATTTCGGAGAAAGTGGTGGTGTGCTTACCTCGATTATTGGCCTGCGATATTATACCAGTACGCAGAGTTAGTGACGAATCAATAGCATTAATTAGTGTAGATTTTCCCACCCCAGAATTCCCAGTCAGGAGCACCGTCTGCCCTTTTATACGCTCACGCAATTCATCAATACCATCACCTGAGAGCGCTGAAACACGGAGCACTTTATAACCAGCCTGTTCATAAATAGAAGTCAGAGTGTCCTCAAAATTAATATCACATTTGTTGATAACAATAGTAGAGGGAATACCATAACACTCGGCCGTAACCAATACCCTATCAATAAATTCAGGACTAGTGGGCGGAGCTCCCAAGGTGGTTATTATATAGACCCCATCAATATTGGCAGCAATGATATGGCTCTGGCACGAAAGATTAGATGCACGACGAATAATATAGTTACGGCGTGGCTCAACCGAAACAATGGCATCACCATCCATAACCACAGCATCACCAACCACCACAGGGTTAGTGGCACGGCTCGAACCTAAACGCAAAGAACCGCGTAGACGACATTTCACAACCTCTTGCGAGGCTATATCCAGCACATCATACCAGCTTCCTGTACTCTTAATTACTAAGTTTTTACCCATATCGACTACAAAAGTATGCAAAAAATTTTTATTTCACGAAAATTTACTATCTTTGCACCCTATTTATTAACCAAAACCAATCAAAAACGATGAATCGTTACGAAACCGTTTTCATTGCTACCCCTGTTTTGAGCGACGTTCAGCTCAAAGAGATGTTTAGCAAATTCCAAGGCACCATTGCCGAGAACGGCGGGACTGTTGAGCACACCGAAGAGTGGGGCCTCAAAAAACTCGCCTATCCTATCCAGAAGAAATCGACTGGATTCTACTTCCTTATGGAGTTTACCTCTCCAAGTGGTTCGATTGTCGAAGCCCTCGAAACGGCCTACCGTCGTGACGAGCGTGTCATTCGCTTTTTGACATTCACCTTGGATAAAGATGCAGCGGCATGGGCTGAAAAGCGTCGTGCTAAGTTTAACACACCAAAAGAACAGTAGTCATGGCAACACCACAACAACCAAACGAGCTGCGTTATTTGAACCCAGTCTCAGTAGATGTAAAAAAGAAAAAATACTGCCGTTTCAAAAAGAGCGGAATCAAGTATATCGATTATAAGGATGCTGAATTCCTTAAAAAATTCCTTAACGAGCAAGGCAAGATACTTCCACGTCGTTTAACTGGAACCTCACAAAAGTTCCAAAAAAAGGTAGCTCAGGCTATCAAACGTGCACGCCATTTGGCTTTGCTTCCTTATGTAACTGACCTAATGAAATAATAAGAGATGGAAATCATATTGAAACAAGATGTCGAAACTCTCGGCACCAAAGACCAAATCGTAAACGTTAAGCCGGGTTACGCCAACAATTTTCTTATCCCTCAAGGCTATGCTGCTTCGGCTACAAAATCAGCCGTAAAGATGCTTCAAGAGGATATTCGTCAGAAGGCTCACAAAGAAGAAAAAATGATGGCCGATGCTACAGCTGTTGCTGCCAAATTGGAAGCTATTTCAGTGGCTGTAAACGTAAAAGCTAACGAAAATGGTAAAATTTTCGGAACCATTACCACCGCTGACCTTGCAGCTGCTATTTCAGCTAAGGGTATCGAAGTGGACAAGAAGAACATCAAGGTAGATGCCATTAAGGAACTTGGTTCTTACGTGGCTACTGTTAAAATTTACAAGACCATTAAGGCCGAGGTTAAACTTGAAGTGGTAGCTGCTGAATAAGTTCAGCTCAGTTTTATATTAAAAAGGGCTCTATTGAAGAGCCCTTTTTTTATCCAATTAAAATTATTTTATTGAAAGAGTTATTACCGTATTACAAAAGCAATATGCGTTTGGCCCTACCTGTGATTATATCACAGGTAGGTGGAATGACCGTAACGTTAGTGGACACCATTATGGTTGGCCATTTGGGAGCAGAGCCTTTGGCAGGAGTCTCTTTTGCCAACTCCTTAGTCTGGCCAATATTTCTCTTGGGAACAGGCATTGCTATGGGGCTTACGCCACTGGCAGGGGTGGCCTATGCGAGAGGTGACAAACGACGACTATCATCTTTGTTAGCTAACTCCTTTATGATGAATATGGTTATCGGTATTATCTTCACCCTCATAATCATCGGCATCTCAATGTTGATGGGACATATGGGACAGGATGAATCTATTTTGGATACAGCACGTGGTTATATGTACTATCAAGTGGCATCAATGATTCCGATGATGCTCTTTGCCACTGGGAAACAATTTCTCGAAGGCATGGGCAACACCTTGTACGCCATGGCCATCACCATTACGGCCAATATAGTGAATGTAGTACTGAATTTTGCTTTAATATACGGTTTATGGATTTTCCCAGAGATGGGGGCCATTGGGGCGGGTGCTTCGACATTTATAGCCCGCTGTCTTATGGTAGTTCTGTTTATTATGGTCTTTGTCTATCGCAGCAACTACCGCTTTTACCTTAACGAGGCCCTGAAAGAGAAGCTCTGTAAATTCAGACTTCGTCGCCTGCTCAATGTCGGGTTCCCTATTTCGATTCAACTCTTTATTGAGATGTCGGCTTTAGGACTTATGGCAATTGTGATGGGGACTTTCGGAGCCCAAACCTTAGCAGCACACCAAATAGCCATTAATATCCCGTCAATGAGTTTTATGGTTGTGGTCGGGCTGGCAGCTGCAACCACCATCCGCGTGAGCCAAGATAATGGATTACGACTCTATCAATCCATGCGTGTGGCCCTAAAAGCATCGCTGCATCTGATTATAGCTTTTATGACACTTTCGGCCATACTCATCTTTAGTTTGGCCAGCCAGATAGCCTCAATTTTCACCTCAGACCCAGAAGTGATTGCCATGGCAGCCAACTTTCTCTTCTTTGGAGCTCTCTTTCAACTCTCTGATGGTATCCAAGGAGTGGTGCTGGGTGGACTTCGCGGAATAATGGTTGTAAAGTGGCCAATGTTCTATGCTATAGGTACATATATCTTTGTCGGTGTACCAGTAGGCTACTTTTGTATTAAGGTGTTGAATATGGGCCCAACGGGCGCATGGGTAGGATTTATTACTTCACTGACCATACTGGCCACGCTCTATTTTAGGCTCTTTAAGAAAAAGACAAAATTGCTCTAGCCCTATTCGCTTTTTGCAACCTCACTCAAGGTGACAAATTGGGCCTTACGAACTTTGAAATATTCAATAAGAGAGGCCAAACGCATCGAGAGCTTTAAACCACTGTTGCGACGAATATAGAACGGCACTTTGAATGTTTCATTATGCAGAGCAAGCGAAAACTCCCAAGGATGGAAATAAAGAGTCAACACTCCATCTTTGCGCAAAGCCTTATTACACATGTATTTATACACCCCTAACGGGATATTATGCGCTGATAGCCAGAACAGAGGCACGCGCAAAAGTGGCGATACTGATGCTGGTATCTCCATAATTCCCTCAGATGAAAATGGCCGACGCGGAGCCGAAAAGTTATTGTAACGCCCAGGCACAAAGCATGGATTAAGTGATGAATCCCACTCATAACCAGCCACAAGCAGTTCAGCCATCGAAATCTTTGCCATACGCGGAGCTCTAAAACCACGAACCGCAGTGCCACTTATCTGTTCCAACACAGTACGTGAAGTGGCCAAATCATCTGTTGAGAATTTAGAATGGTAATAAGAGTGCGAAGCTATCTCGTGCCCCGAAGACACCATTCGTGCTATGAGAGCAGGCCGTTGCTCAGCAAAAAAAGCAGTACAAAAAAATGTAGCCTTAACGCCCATACCATCCAACAAATCCAAAATGGCAACCGCCCCTTCGGATGAAACCTCCAACTGTTTGGCCATTGGCAAACGTACGCCATGTTCAGCTGGTAGGTCAAACTCCTCGATATCAAAACTTAATGCTATCATGCTTGAAAAAGAATTTTAAGAAAATTAAGGGCCTCACGACGCATTGTAAGCGCACTCATGGCTGGCAGGTGTACCCCATTGCGCAGATTGGCCACCACCTGGCCAACGCTAATATCACCTCGCTTGCTGGCTTTATATATAAATTCAGTGTCGAAGAGAAACCGCTCGACCTTGGTTCCAAGAAATAGTTCGCGTCCACGTCCATTAAAACCTTTAAGTCCCCCTTGAGCATCAGGATAATTCATCCCCAAGACTATATAATTTAGCCGCCTTGAAGCATGGGAAAGCAACTTACGCAATGGAGAAAGCTCGGTGTGGTAGGAGTGGTTACGAGCAGCCAACATAATATCTACCCCACCACTTGAAAGTCGCTCTATCAACTCACGACAACAATCAACACAATATGGGAAGTCAATATCGGTGTAGACCACAAGCGGGGCATCGGATTGTCTGACTCCACTGCGTAGCACCGCCCCTTTGCCATGATTAACCTTATTATCCACAAAAATCATATCTGGGTAGTACCCCCTCAATTGCGCTAAATGTTGCTCATCCACATTTCTGGTTGAACCATCGTTGGCCACAATAAGGCGCATATAGTGGTCTGGGCACTCTTTTTTTAGGCTATCAAACTCTCGGTGAATAACCTCGACCCAATCTGGCTGGGGGTTGTAACATGGCAAAACAACGTCAATATCTACGCCCGCTAAATCCTGTACTTCTGTGGTCTTAGTAACCATAAAGTCATGCGTAAGTAACTCCCAATGAATTGTTAACCATACTATTGTGTATGGAATAGAACGAAGTGCATACCTAAAAATACAGTCATCGTAAATGCCCCTAGGGAATAGATTATTGGCCAGAGAAGCCACCATCACCGCCACTAACAGCGTCCACTGCCACCACCCTCGCTTGGCCGTCGTTACAAACCATATTCCCACGCCCAACGATGCTATCACATAACCACTATTTTCACTACCAGAGCTAAAGATGACCAAAAAAATTAATACTGAGCTGAGCATCAAAAGTCTAAATGGCGTGCTTTTGAACTGTCGCCAACGCAAATAACTCAACAAGAAGAGAGCTATGGCTGGCAAAATAATTACAAAATCTGAATATGCAAGTGACTCACTCACCTTGCGAATCATGCCCACAAACGAAATGTTTTGATGGCCTGCAAACTGATTAAGTATATTCTTCTGTGCCACATCAACTCCCCAAGCCGACCATTGGCTCACCACATAATCCCAAGAGGTAAACAGCACGGGCAAGAGAGTGGCCACAACCGACCAAAGAACAAACCAGAGCAAGAATCGCCATTTACGCTCCACGAAAAAGAAGAAGGCCAAGCCTATAAGGCCATAGACCTTGACAAAGGTTCCTATTACGATAAGTAAGGCAGCACTACCCTCTTTTCGTTTTTCAATCAGTGCAAAGGCCCCGATAATAAGAGCGGCTACCATAATATTGAACTGTTGCATGGCCACTCCAGTAAAAAGGTCATTAACCGCAATCCAAAGCACCACGCACTGCCATCTATTCTCCATAGGCAGGCTACGCACCGACCAAAATAACAACATCGTGGAACCCACAATCCACAAAGGCATAGAGAGCCACACTGGGATATAAGAAAAAGGAGCCATCAGTATGGCGAAAAGCATCCCGTAATGGTTGACATCCAAGTACTCTAAAGGATAAGGGGCATAAAGTGGCAACTGTTCAAAAAAGTGGTGAGCCACACCGCGAAAAACCACAAAATTATTGTAAGAATCGACCCCCAGCGACAATTTAAGTAATGAGCCCACCAATGCTACAGCAAACCACACTATAAGCAAAGTACGCGTTGAGAGTAATAATTTATGAAAAGAAAAACCTGTCATTAATATTAAAATCAGGTAGTAAGAAACTACGATAGGATTAAAAAGTTCTCCAAAAATAGTAATTTTTCCTCAAATAGCCTATATTTGTATAAAAATATGTCATAATGATTTATCGCAACATCCGAAAATGGCTGCTGTGGCTTATAGAAACGGTGCTTTTCATACTTAGTTTAAGTGTGCCTTTTTTGGTGGTCTATGAGTTCGGATTCCCAGTGCAGGGGTGGCAGCAAGAAAATATACATACGGCCTATTCCCATATTTTAGTTATTCTGTGGGTGGTATCGACTCTAAAACTTATCTTCAAAAAGTGGGATACGGCAGAACATAGTTCCATATACAGAACTATATTTTATGTTGTTTTCACCACAGTGTCATTGTTGATTCTTTCGCTCGAGTACGGCATCTTGCAAGACGACAGTTTTATCGGTTTTCTAACTGGCCGCTGGAGTATAATCACACTATTATTAACAGTCAGCTTCGGAGAGCTAAGTCGTGGTATCACCTCAATGTTGGGAAGACGAACCAATCCAGCCGTATTGCTGGCCTCGAGCTTCGCTTTTATCATTTTCCTTGGTTCACTACTGCTCCAACTTCCTGAGGCCACAGTCAACGGCATTTCGTATATTGACTCGCTCTTTGTCTCCTCCAGCGCGGTCTGCGTCACGGGGCTTACCCCCATAGATTGTAGCACCACGCTCACCACCACTGGTTACGTTATTTTGTTAATGCTCATACAAGTGGGTGGGTTGGGAATAATGACCATCACCAGCTTCTTCGGGCTATTTTTTATGAACAGCAGCTCCTTTGCTGGACAAATAGTGGTGAGTGATTTGCTCAGCAGTAAAAATATGGGCAGTTTGATGCGTACTCTGCTTAAAATCATAATTATCACCTTGTCGGTAGAGGCTCTGGGAGCCCTGTTTATCTACCTATCCATTATTGACAGTGGAACAATGATGAGTAACTCAGAGGTGCTGTTTTTCGCTATCTTTCATGCCATATCGGCCTTCTGTAATGCTGGATTCTCGACCCTGCAAGGTAACCTAGCCGACCACGCAATTCGTAATATTAATGGCGTTATGTGGGTTGTATCGTGGCTTATTATATTCGGAGGGATAGGATTTCCTATTTTCTCAAATCTACTGCATGTGGCAATGCACAAAATCAGGAATTTCTTCAGGGAACTTTTCCACCTACGCAAAATAGTCCGTGCCCGTCTATGGAGCCTAAACACCTATATTGTACTACGAACCACAGGTGTATTACTACTGCTAAGTTGGGGGGCAATGTTGGCCTTGGAGTGGAACAACACCCTTGCACAATATGATATACCAGGCAAACTATCGCAAGGTTTCTTGATGGCAGTCACCCCACGTACAGCAGGTTTTAATGGGGTTGATATATCGCAAATGTTGCCAGGTTCAATACTACTGACAATGATACTTATGTGGATTGGCGGCGCGCCACAGTCCACCGCTGGGGGTATAAAAGTAACCACCTTTTACTTAACCCTACGTAATATATTTACAACGGGCAGCCCCATAGAAGTACATCGACGTGAAATTCCTGACAGTTCAGTTCGCCGCGCTTTAGGAGTCATCACGGCCTCACTAGCCATCATTTTTATAGCCACACTAACCTTAACAATGTTGGAGCCCACTATGGACATCCTATCCCTAGCCTTTGAGGTTATCTCGGCCATCGGTACAGTAGGGCTCACAGTGGGCATAACACCACACTTGAGCGAAGCTTCCAAAATAGTTATCATCCTACTTATGTTTATCGGACGCATAGGTATTGTTGGGCTTTTTGCCCTCTTCATCAGGCGTAATAAAGGCATTAAATCATACTCTTATCCTCAAGAAAACATACTTATAAATTAATGAAATACATTGTTGTAGGCCTAGGAAATTATGGCGGAGCATTGGCCAGCCGCCTCACAGACCTCGGACACGAGGTGATAGGCGTGGACAGTAACAGCTCACGAGTAGACTCGTACAAAGACCGCATCTCGGGAGCCATCTGTCTAAATGCAAGTGATTCAAATGCGCTAAAAATATTGCCACTCAAAGATGCCCATAGTACTATTGTGGCCATAGGCGAGAATTTTGCAGCCTCGGTTCAAGCCACAGCTATACTCAAGCAACTGGGTGTGAAACATTTGGTTGCCCGTGGCATAAACAAAGTGCATATAGGTGTTTTGGAGGCTATTGGGGTCGACAAGGTCATATTTCCAGAACAAGACGCAGCAGAACTATTGGCTCAAACACTTTCAATCTCTGAGTTTAGAAGTTCTTATCGCATTGACAATGACCACTATATTTTTCAGGTCACCGTTCCCACCATATTAGTGG
>JAVVSB010000005.1:0-72117 GCA_036654415.1 Mucinivorans sp.
CTTGCAAACTTAACGTTTACAAGGGGTTTCGCTGTTTAATGGAGGTCTGAAGCGGACTTGAACCGCTGTAGCAGCTTTTGCAGAGCTGTGCCTAGCCACTCGGCCATCAGACCTTTTGTCATCAAACAGAAGATTTGCGACCATAGGTCTCGTCCTCTCTGCTTGCGTGTGCAAAGGTAGTATAAATTTTGAAACTACCAAAATTTAGAGGCGAAAAACATCAACTTTGAGCTACCTAAAAAAGTTATAGCCTACAATAGTGGTCTAAAACTTAAGTGGTGCACCCGTAGTCAACTTAGTGGTATCTTTCCCATTAACAAAAGTCCATCAAATAAAAAAGTGTAGGTTCCATTGTGGGACCTACACTTTTATAAAAACCCGTTAGGGTAGAATTACTTTTTGTCGTTGGCTTCTTTGGTCTCCATTGCAGCCTTAAGCTCGGCTAGCCCCGAAAGGTCACCAAGAGTGGTCTTCTCCATCGAAGAGGCCAACTGTTTAACGGCACTCTGAGTTGACTGTTCCTTAACTGCATCCTCTTTGGCCTTAGCCTCTTCGAATACGCGTGTGTGTGAAAGGGTCAACTTTTTGGCACTCTTCCCAAATTCCAATACACGGAAATCAGCTTTGTCACCAACCTTTAGTGAACTGCCATCTTCTTTTACCAAACCACGGGTTGGGCAGAAGCCTTCGGCTCCACCTTCCATATCAACCAACGCACCACGTTCGGTGAGCTCGCTAATGGTACCTTGGTGGATAGAATCTGGACGGAAGATAGTTTCGTAAGCATCCCAAGGATTTTCTTCCAACTGTTTGTGGCCAAGGCTTAAACGACGGTTTTCCTTGTCGATTTCCAGCACCTGAACATCAATCATCGCGTCAATCTGAGTAAATTCAGATGGGTGTTTGATTTTCTTGTTCCAGCTAAGGTCTGAAATATGAATCAAGCCATCAACGCCTTGCTCTATTTCTACAAAGACACCAAAGTTGGTGAAGTTGCGAACTTTGGCTGAGTGGCGGCTACCGACGGTGTATTTTTCGTCAATGTTCTCCCAAGGGTCTACGGTGAGTTGTTTTAGACCAAGTGACATCTTATGCTCCTCTTTGTCGAAAGTCAAAACAATAGCCTCAACTTCTTGGCCCACCTTTAGGAAGTCCTGAGCCGAGCGCAAGTGCTGTGACCAGCTCATCTCGCTAACGTGAATCAGACCTTCAACGCCAGGGGCTACCTCAACAAACGCACCATAATCGGCCATAACCACTACCTTGCCTGTAATCTTGTCACCAACATTGATATTAGAGGCGACTTCGTCCCAAGGATGAGGAGTAAGTTGTTTAATACCCAGTGCGATACGTTTCTTGGCTTCATCGAAGTCCAAGATAACCACGTTGAGCTTTTGGTCTAGCGAAACGATTTCTTCGGGGTGCGAAACGCGTCCCCAGCTAAGGTCAGTTATGTGAACCAAACCGTCTACGCCACCAAGGTCGATAAATACACCGTAGGTGGTGATGTTCTTAACGGTACCCTCAAGGATTTGGCCCTTTTCAAGTTTGCTAACAATTTCGCGTTTTTGAACCTCGAGTTCAGCCTCGATAAGGGCTTTGTGCGAAACAACTACGTTACGGAACTCTTGGTTGATTTTTACAACCTTGAACTCCATTGTCTTGCCCACATATACATCGTAGTCACGAATAGGTTTAACGTCAATCTGCGAACCTGGAAGGAAGGCCTCGATGCCGAATACATCGACAATCATACCGCCCTTAGTGCGACATTTAACGAAACCTTTGATGATTTCCTCTTTTTCCAAAGCCTCGTTAACTCGGTCCCAAGAACGTAGTTGACGTGCTTTTTTGTGTGAAAGTATCAACTGACCGAGTTTATCCTCAGCGTTTTCTACATAAACCTCCACTGTGTCTCCAGCCTTAAGTTCTGGATTGTAGCGAAATTCAGCGGCCGAAATCACCCCTTCTGATTTGTAGCCTACGTTGACCAGTACTTCGCGTTTATCGATAAAGGTAACAATGCCGTCAAGCACTTCACCTGTCTGAATATTGCTTAGTGTTTTGTTGTAATCCTCGCTTACTGCCTCTTTTGTGTTGCCATAGAGGGCTGTGTCGTTTTCAAATGCGTTCCAGTCGAACGTTTCAATTGCCTGCGAGGCGTTGTTGATGGTAGGTTTAACCGCCTTGCCTTCGGTTTCATTAGCTGTCGTCATTGACTCTAAATGATTTAAATGGTTAATAAATAAGATTGTCTTTAAGGGCGCAAAGATAGTGATATTTTTTAGAACTACTACTACTACCCCATAAAATATTAGAAACAGTTTGTCTGTTTATAAAAATAAGATGGGGAGCTTTCTTGAAATTCAAGAAAAACTCCCCAACTCTATACTATAAATTATACCAAATTTAACTCTCTGTTGGCCCCTTTTTTATTTGTTTGGTCAGGATGGTTATCTCGGCAATAAGTAGGGTAGTGAATAGTGCTGCAAAAATCCAAAAGGTGACCATTACTGATGTGGCGTTGATGTGCGAGACAGCCGCCATTGTGGGTAGCAGGTCTTGGATTGTCCACGGTTGCCGTCCTACCTCGGCCACTACCCAGCCTGCTTGCGAGGCTAAGTAGGCCGCAGCTATGGACCAAAGCGACAGATGCAACCACCAACGAGGTGTCGCGCCAGCTTTTCCGCGTAGCATAAAGAGCCACACAGCACAGAGTAACAACAGCCACACTCCTAGCCCCACCATCAACCTAAAGGCCCAAAATGTAAGCCAAACAGGTGGCACAACCTGTTGCGGAGTATCGAGGTAACCGTAGCCGAAATAGGCAAAGTAATTTTTGAGGAATTCTCTGTCGCTGAACTTAGCTAATAGCTCTTTAGAGAGCAGTGTGTCGCCTGCGGTGTGAGCCTCCTTGTAGGCGGCAAAAGTCTTAATGGCCACTCGCCCACGCTCCATCTTTTCTTGGGTTGAAATCATACCCTGTGCTGTGTTGCCGTTAACCATGTCATCAATGCCAGCCACAAAAGCATCGGCCTTGCGGTAACTCATTAATGAGAGCATATTGGGGATTTCGATACCAGGGATTATAGTTAGTGGGGCATGAGTTTTACCCTGGTAAAGTCCCTCCATTGCAGCTAACTTCATCGGTTGTACTCGTGCTACTTGCACCGCTGAACCATCTCCATTCCAAATAACCATAACCCCGCTCAGCAGACCAAAAATGGCGGCTATCTTAATAGATGCGTGGGCCATCTTTTGTTCTCGAGCTTTGAGTAAGTACCACGCACTGATGCCTATGACAAAGACCGAAGCCAACAAAAAGGATGAACTAACGGTGTGGAAGAATTTATTGATGGCAACTGGTGAGAATAGCACGGCCCAAAAGTCAACCATCTCGTTGCGTGCCGTTGCTGGATTAAAGGCCATACCAACGGGCGACTGCATCCATGCGTTGGCTACCAATATCCAAAGTGCTGAAAGGTTGGCCCCTATGGCTGTCAGCCAAGTGGCTGTGAGGTGAAAGCCTCGGCTCACCTTGTTCCAACCAAAAAACATAACTGCGATAAAAGTACTCTCCATAAAGAAGGCAAATATGCCCTCGATGGCCAGTGGCGCTCCAAAAATATCGCCCACAAAATAGGAGTAGTTACTCCAGTTAGTGCCGAATTCAAATTCCAGAATCAGCCCCGTTGCCACCCCAATGGCGAAATTGACCCCAAAGAGCTTCATCCAAAACTTGGTTGTACGCCTCCAAAATTCATCGCCCGAGAGTACATATTTTGTCTCCATAAAGGCTATTATAAAGCTAAGTCCAAGGGTTAGTGGCACAAAGAGCCAGTGGTAGATGGCCGTCAGGGCAAATTGCGCTCGGCTCCAATCGACAAGTTGAGTAAAGTCTTCCATACTGTTTTTATTAAATTCTGTTAATTAATTCTGTTGACACAAAATTGGCCTTCTCTTGCTGGCTTTTGCCCGATAGTAGATTTGGGAAAAAGAACACTTTAAGCACCAAAAACATGATGAGCAACTTAATGATTATTATGGCCCACAATGTTTTACCTAGCTGCATAGAGCGAAACCCGTCATAGTAAAACGACCATATTTTTAAAAAGAAACTCCCCATTTTTTGTTACCTTTGTCGTAAATAGCGGCAATAAAGTTATGGAAAATATATTTAATAAACAAAAACTGGAGCAGTTAAACTCACTTATTTCTTCAGCTAATTCGGTGGCTGTAATTTCGCACGCCAATCCCGATGGGGATGCGGTGGGTAGTTCGCTGGCCTGGAGCCGCTTTCTGTCGTCAGCCTATCCTACCAAGAAGGTTCTCGCCATTGTGCCAAACCACTATCCAGCTTTTCTCAACTGGGTGGACCCTATGGGTGAGGTGGCTGTTTTTGCCGACACCTGCGATTCCAGTAGTGAGTTTTTAGCCAATGCTGACCTGATTTTTATTATTGACTTTAATCAAACAGCAAGGCTCGAAAAGATGAGTGATGCCATGCAACGCAACACCATTGCCAAACGTGTGCTTATTGACCACCATATCGCTCCACCTCAGTACGAGCTCTCCTTTTGGGCCACTGAGAGTTGTTCCACTGCATTTATAGTCTATAATATGATTGTTAAGATGGTTGGTACCGAGGCCCTTACCAAATCTATTGCCGAGGCCCTCTATCTTGGCATAATGACCGATACGGGGTGCTTTAGCTATTCTCATCTCACTCCCGAACTTTTTAGGGCTGTGGCTGTCTTAGTTGAGAGTGGTGCTGACCCAGTCTTTATCAACCGTCAGGTCTTTAACACCCAGAGTCAAGATAGAGCTCGACTGGTGGGCTACCTGCTTTCGGAAAAGATGAATGTTATATCCGCTAAGGGGGCCGCCTATATCACACTTACCTCTGAGGAGAAGCTACGTTTTAACCATCAAATTGGCGACACCGAGGGGGTAGTCAATATGCCTATGACCATCAATGGGGTCTGCTTCTCGGCTATGTTGATTCAGACCAAGGACTGCATTAAACTCTCACTACGCTCACAAGGCGATTTGGATGTAAATATTATAGCGGAACAATATTTTAATGGTGGTGGCCATCGCAACGCTGCTGGTGGCAAATTTTTTGGCACTATGGAGCAGGCTGTGGCGCAAATAGAAAAAGTAATCGAACAACTCTAATTAACCAAAATACAAAACAGTGAACAAATTAATTCCTATGGCACTTTTAGCCTGTGTCGTAACGGCGACATCTTGTACAGACAAGTCCGTGAAACAAGAAAATCCGTTCTTTACTCAATGGGACACACCTTTTGAGACACCCCCATTCGACAAAATTAAGCTGGAGCACTATATGCCAGCTTTCGACAGCGCAATGGTGGCCGAAAAGGCCGAGATAGACTCCATCATCAACAATCCAGAGGCTCCAACTTTCGACAACACCATATTGGCTATGGATAGGAGCGGGGCCTTGCTCAGTAAGGTATCCGAGGTCTTCTATGGTATTACAGCCACTGATATGACCCCTGAATTGGAAGAACTGCAGGGCCAGGTAAGTGAAAAATTGACTGCTCATAGCTCTGATATTTCGCTCAATGCGAAACTGTTTGAACGTGTAAAAGCAGTCTATAATAATATGGATGGTTTGGATGACCAACAAAAACGACTGACAGAAAAGAGATACAAGAGCTTCGAACGTAGCGGAGCCAACCTAGATGAACAGGAGAAACAGACCTTGCGTGGTCTCGACCAGCAGCTCTCACGATTGGAGCTCAACTTTGGTAAAAATCTACGCCTTGACAACGGAAAGTTTCTACTCGTTATCGATAGCCAAGAGCAGCTGACGGGGCTTAGCGAAAGTATTGTCGCGGCCGCTGCGGCTGAGGCCAAGAGCCGCCAAATGGGTGGTAAATGGGTCTTTACGCTTGACAAATCGTCGATGATTCCATTCCTTCAGTATTCAGACCAACGTGCTCTACGTGAGCAACTTTACAAAGGTTATCTGGAGCGTTGCAACAATAATGATGATAATGATAATAAATCAATTATAGACTCTATTGTCAATCTCCGTTTACAGCGAGCCCGTCTGCTTGGCTTTGCCAACCATGCTGATTACACCTTGGATAGAGTGATGGCTAAAGAGCCAGAGGCGGTTTATGCCCTGCTGTCGGAACTTTGGAAACCAGCTCTAAAGCGTGCCGCTGCCGAGAAGGATGAGATGTCCCAAATTATGAAGGCTGATGGTGTTGAGGGTGAAATAGAGTCGTGGGATTGGTGGTACTATGCCGAGAAGTTACGTAAGGCCAAGTATGCCCTCAATGAGGAGCAGCTGCGTCCCTATTTTACCTTAGACAATGTACGCCAAGGGCTCTTCGATTTGACCACCAAACTCTATGGGCTTACCTATCGTGAAATTACTAATGAAGTGCCAAAATATAACCCCGAAAATAGGGTCTTTGAGGTGTTAGACCAAGATAGTAGCCACCTGGGGGTTGTCTATTTTGACTTCCATCCACGTGCTGGCAAACGGGTTGGAGCTTGGTGTGGTGGCTTCCGTGAACAATCTTATGGGGTAGACGGTAAAATGGTAACACCTATTGTGTCAATTGTTTGCAACTTTACCAAAGCTATTGGTGACGACCCTGCGCTGCTGAATCTGGACGAGGTGGAGACCCTCTTTCACGAATATGGCCACGGGTTACACTCGTTATTTAAGAATGTAAAATACAAGGGACTTAATGATGTAGAACGTGATTTTGTGGAGCTTCCATCACAGATTATGGAGAATTGGGCTTTTGAACCACAGGTGATGAAAACCTATGCTAAGCACTACAAAACAGGCGAGGTAATTCCTCAGGAGTTAATTGAAAAGATACAAAAGAGTGCTCTCTTTAATCAGGGTTTTGCTACGGTTGAGTATCTAGGTGCTTCGCTACTTGATATGGACTATTCCACCGTGGTTGAGCAGGGTAAGATTGACGTGCCTAGCTTCGAAAAGGTCTCTCTAGAACGTTATGGTTCTATGAAAGAGATAGCCCCACGTTATCGCTCGACCTATTTCCAACACATATTTTCGGGTGGATACTCTTCGGGTTATTATAGTTATATTTGGGCTGAGGTCTTGGACTCCGATGCCTTTGATGCCTTTGTCCAAAGTGGCGATGTCTTCAACAGAGAGTTAGCTCAACGTTTTAGGGAGGAGCTTCTAAGTAAAGGCGGTACTGCCGATGGGGCAACGCTCTACCAGAACTTCCGCCATCAGGCCCCGTCCAAGGAGCCTTTAATGAAACGTCGCGGGTTGATTTAATAGAAGAAGGATTCGATTTTTGCTAATAGTGGCTGCCTACTCAATGTAGGTGGCCACTATTGCTTTTTGCGTACAAAAGATAAAAATATGTATTACCTTTGCCACCTATTCTAATAAATACGGATATGCACCTCTTTTTTACAAGTCAAATTAACTCAGAATTCATCATCCTAGATGATATGCAGAGCCACCATGCCATTTCGGTGTTGCGTCTTCAAAGTGGCACTGAGGTCTACTTGACCGATGGTTGCGGCACTATGGCTCAGGCAACTATAGATAAAATCGTAGGTAAGGAGTGTATTCTTAGAGTACTATCTGCTCAAGAAAATTATCGTCAACGTCCCTATAAATTCTATTTAGCTGTGGCTCCGACCAAGAATATTGATCGTTACGAATGGCTGTTGGAAAAGGCTACCGAGTTGGGTGTGGATAGACTCACGCCGCTCTTGTGCGCACACTCTGAGCGTAAAGTTGTAAAGCGAGATAGGAGTGAAAAAGTTGTTATTAGCGCTTTGCGCCAATCGCTTAAGGCATATATGCCACAAATAGACGAGATTACACCATTTAACACCTATATTAACACTGTTGAGGCTGACCAGAAATACATAGCTCATTGTGACCCCTATAAGGACAAGGTGGAGTTGGCATCGGTTGTGCGTGGTGGTGGTTCTTGCGTGGTTCTAATTGGGCCCGAAGGGGACTTTTCTCCCCAGGAGGTGGCCCAAGCTCATTTGGCCGGGTTCCAAAGTGTAGCCTTGGGTAGCGAACGACTACGGACCGAGACAGCTGGGCTTTACGCCACGGCTATGACTTCAATAAAAAATTGTAAATAGAATGCTCGTATATCTTGTACTCTTTTCTCTGCTTATCTTCTTGTTGCCTACGTGGGCTAAGGGCTGGGCTGCTTTTCTCCTCATTTTGTTGGGGGCGGCGGTCTCTGTGGGGGGGGGATGGAGCTCGCTGATGGGTGTGGTGGTGGTAGGGTTGCCAATTTTTACTACTCTCAGCTCGTTGTTTGTGATTCTGATTTGTATTGCCGCAGTCTCGGTGGGGCTTTTTGCGGTGGGTTATCTGCGTGAACAACATTCCACTCACAGTGCCATGGCCATTTCGTTGCATGGGGTGGCTTTGGTGGTTCTTTTCTACTCCATGGTTGCCATAGTGAGTGCTATGGAGCGTTATGAGTTTTTGCTCTGGTGGGAGTTAATGACTTTGAGTTCGTTTATGTTGGTGATGTTCAATGGTCATCGCAAAGAGGTGCTTCACGGTGCAGTAGGTTATTTTGTGATGATGCATCTGAGTTTCTTTTTCTTGCTTATTGGTTTTAGCTCTCTACCTGCAGGGGAACTCTTCGGAAGTGGGACAATGCCATGGTGGGTTTGGTTGATGTTTTTGGTGGGCTTTGGCTTCAAGGCCGGGTTGGTGCCGTTGCACACTTGGTTACCCACAACGTATAGTGCTGCTCCAAGTCACGTGTCGGCCATAATGTCGGGAGCCATGAGTGCTATGGGATTTTATGGCCTTTTCCGTGTACTGATGGCTTCGGGTGATGCTTTGATTTTTGGGGTTACACTCTTTGTAGTGGGGTGTATCACGGCTCTTTTTGGAGTGATAAAGGCCACTATGCAAAGCGACCTAAAACGGTTGTTGGCTTATAGTTCTATAGAGAATATGGGTATTGCCGTTCTAGCCTTGGGGCTTGGGGCCATCGGTGTAGCAACTGGTAGTGAGGCCTTGATGGTGTGTGGTTATGGTGGAGCCCTGATTCATATAATGGGCCATTCGGCTTACAAAACCATGCTCTATTTAAGTGTAGGGGCGGTGATTTTTCGGACCAAGAGTTCGGCAATAAACACTCTTGGTGGGCTGATGCGTCGTATGCCTATTACGGGCTCTATTTTTGGTGTGGGGGTGTTGGCCATCTGTTCTGTGCCACCTTTTGTTGGTTTTAGTTCAGAGTTTACTGTGCTCAGTGGGCTTTTTAACTCTATTGCTTTAGCTTCCAACATCGTGGTTGGTGTTATTGGTATTACGGTGTTGTCCTTGGTGGGAGGACTCTCGCTTATGGCCTTTGGTAAGGCTTATGGCCTTACTATGCTTGGAGTGTCACGAAGCCAAAGTGCATGCAAGGCTACTGAGGTTAGTGGGGTGATGTTGTGTAGTGCAGTGTTGCCACTTATGTCTGTAGTCTTTGGTGCGATGGCTTACCCCTATTTGGTGTTGAGTAATTCGTTCTCACTTTTTGGAGTTATCCCAACAGTGGATACTTGGGGTGTTGTTGATAATTTATGGGTGGTTACTTTGGCCTTGTGTGTGGTGGTGGTGCTCTGTCTGGGATTCATAGCCCTGCGGTTTTACCTTCAGCGTAGTAGAGCCATTAGTAGTGCTCCTACTTGGGGCTGCGCTTTTGCCAAGATAGACAGTTCTATGCAGTATACCTCTGAGTCGCTGAGTGCCGAGCTACAACAGACAATGAGTTATAAGCCTCTTGAGGTGGACTCCTCCCGGAATGTTTTTGTGCATCAAGAGGGTCAATGGAAGGAACATAATAAAAAATTGGTTGTGAATTTCCGTGTTCGTTGGATGCGTCGTTGGAGTTCGCGATTGGCTCTGTTCCAGACGGGGCGTACCAACCACTATATCCTGCATGCTTTACTTTTTCTACTTCTGATATTAATTATCTCAATGCTGGGCCTAATTTGATACCAATATTCGCTATATTATTATTTGCTATCCTCTTGCCTGGGGGTGTTAATCGTGTGCGCTCGTGGCTTAGTGGTCGCTTAGGCTATCGCTTTTTTCAGCCGCTTTATACCGTTGGTGTACTACTTGGTAAGGCTAGTGTATACAGCAATACATCTAGTTGGCTTACTCGATTGGTGGCGCCTCTTTATCTCTCCTGTACAGTGGTTGCTGCCTTGTGTATTCCTTTTGGAAGTTTTGGGGCCTTGGTGAGTTTTGATGGCGATTTTATCTTGTTTGTATATCTATTGGGTTTAGGTAGGCTCATTTTAGTGTTAGGGGCTTTGGATAGTGGTAGCTCGTTTCAGGGTATGGGCTCCTCTCGCGAACTTCTGCTTGGTATGATGGCCGAGCCAGCCTACTTTCTTTTTTTTGGGACTCTGTCGCTCATTACTGGTCATTATAGTTTTAGCTCTGTCTTTTCTCAGTTCGACAATGTATCTATCAATCTACTGGTGCTCTCTATGTTGGTGGGGTATGGTTTTTTTAAGCTGTCGCTTTTGGAGTGTTCTCGTGTGCCAGTGGACGATACGGCCACGCATCTGGAGCTGACTATGATACACGAAGTGATGGTGCTCGATTTGTCGGGTGTTGATTTGGCTTTTATTAAAATTAGTGGTTGGATTAAACTCTCCATTTTTGGACTTTTGGTTGCCAATGCTCTTGTTCCAGCCCATATTACTGGCCCGCTGTTGTGGTTGTTCTTGCTGCTCTCGATGGTGGTGTATGTGGGCTCAATAGGTTTTATTGAATCTATGCGTGCGCGCAATAGGATGAATAAAAATTCAACCTTTTTGGCCACTATTGTCTCCGTGGCGCTGCTTTCATTTGTGGTAGCCTACCTGCTTTCAACTAATATTTTTTTGTAAACAATGCTACTGGCTTTTATCATACTTTATGCTCTCTCCTTGCTTTACGTCTGTGCCACGGAGCGGTTTCGTCATTACGCCCTTCTGGTGGGGCTACAGGGGTGGCTATTGCTGGCCATAGCCCTTATGCAGCTAGGTAATAGCTCGTCTTTGGAGCAGATTTTTATCGTTACTGAGACTTTGGTCTTTAAGGGTATCTTGGTTCCTTATCTGCTTTTTAGAATTATACGTCAAAATCAGGTCAATAAGGCTCATAGGATTGCCATTCCAACCTTTATTTCTGTAATGATTTCTATTGTTGCCCTGGTTTGTAGCCTGTGGATAACTAGTTTTGTAGCCTCTACTGGGGTCAATACTATGTTTTTGGGGATTGCGCTCTTTGGCTTACTTACGGGGCTTATTATGATTACAACTCATCGTCGTATCTTTTCGCACATGATAGGTTTTTTGGTCATCGAAAACACCGTTATGTTGCTTTCATTGGCCGTGGGTATCGAGATGCCGATGCTTATCAATGTGGGGGTGTTGCTCGATATACTTATGGGGGTTTTGATTCTTGGTATTTTTATTAATAAGATTGGTAGTAGGATACATTCACTCGACAGTGGTGAATTAACACGATTAAAGGATTAAAGATGTTTGATTTTTCAAAAGATTTGGCAGCCATACGACTTCGTAGGCCTTTGGTTCACAATATCACCAATTATGTGGTGATGAATTCTACGGCCAATGCGTTGTTGGCTATGGGAGCTTCACCTGTTATGGCTCATGCTAAGCAGGAGGTTGAGGAGTTGGCCTCAGCGGCCAGCTCTGTGGTGCTTAATATGGGTACTTTGAGTGAGTCGTGGATTCATTCTATGGTGTTGGCAGCGCGTGCTGCTGCCAAGGCTGGAGTGCCCATTGTGGTTGACCCTGTGGGGGTCGGGGCTACCCAGTTTCGAGCCAAAACAATACTTGAGTTGTTGTCATCCTGTTCGCCTGCCATTATTCGTGGCAACTCTTCCGAAATCATGGCCACTGCTGAACTTTACTTGGGGCTTCCAAACAGCTCACGAACCAAAGGGGTTGATGCTATGGTTCACTCTGTTCAGGCGGTGGATATGGCTGTACAGTTAAGTCGTAAAAGTGGGGCTGTGGTGGTTGTTAGCGGTGTGGTAGACTACATTGTAAGTGGTGAAGATGTACTTGAGAATCACTATGGGACAACCCTGATGTCGCGTGTGACAGGTATGGGATGCACCTCTTCGGCTGTTTGTGGAGCTTTTGTGGCCGTAAATGCTAACCACGCTCAGGCGGCACTCCACGCTATGCAATTTATGGGCATTTGTGGTGAGCGTGTTTTTGCTAAAGTAGGCTCTGCACCAGGAAGCTTTCAGGTGGCTCTGCTCGATGAATTCTTTACGGTGTAATAGGCTGGGAAACATTGTCATTTTAGTTAAAGTTTTTTCATGTGACTTTTAATTTGAAATTCAAAATATTTATACTACCTTTGGTGTCAGAAGAACTACTTCTTTTTTAGTCAGTTACTGCGTGGTGTAATTAGTTTTGAAATTCATGCAAAATCATGTTGAATATAGTGTTCGTGTGGGTGGTGTCTTGGACATGGCCTCTGTTGTCTGTGGTAATGTGGTGCAGTGGCAAAAATGTGGGGTGGTTTTTGGCGTAATCAAAAATTTGTATAACACACACACACACACACACACACACACACACTAACCGAGCACCTCTTATTCGCGCGCAATCTATGTAAAATCATGTTAATCAACAAAAAAACTGTATTGTTTTTTTGTTGATTGTCTTCGTTTTGTGGTTATATGAGTACTGAGTTTGGGTGTACTTAATGGTGTGTAGGTGTAATTTTGCATCCACAAGGAGAGACAAAGTGAGAAGAATTCGGAATAATTATTTTAGGCTATTTTTATTATGTCAACAAGCGAGTTAGAGAATGTTATCCAACACAATTGTAAATCTAATCTTTCAAGTGAGGAACTCTCGGAGAGTTGGAAATCAAAATTAGAATTTGCTATCAAATCCCTGGATGCTCATATTTGGGAATATGATATAGAAAAAGATATTTTGTTTTCGGAGGACCCTACTTCGTCACTGGTGGGAGGAGTGGGTTTTGAGCAATATATTCTTATTCACCACCCCGATGATAGGGTGATTTTACGTAAGTCTATCCATGACCTTATCTGTGGTCAGACAGACCGTCTGTCGTTAGATTTGCGCCTACGCCAAACCGATGGTTCATATATATGGATTAAGGTTCACGGTATGGTTTCGAAGCGTGATGGTCGGGGGCGAGCCATACACATTATCGGCCTGCGTCGTACCATCGAGGACCAAGTGAAGGCCAATATTGAATTGATTGAGAGTAAGCGACGATTAGAGGAGTATACCATTAAATCCAAGCTTTCGATGGCTTTGGGTGATATTTGGATGTGGGATTATGACATTAAATCAGGTGTTGTTTCTCTGTTAGACCCTGCAACTGATACTCGGCAACAAATGTTGCGTGCTGATGCCGTGGCTATAGTCTATCGGGATGATATGCCTGAACTCTTGGTTGGAATTAATAAGTTAAAAGATGGGGATGCTACCCATTTTACTTGTCAGGTACGGTTAATTATGTCTCCTGGTTTGCGGTGGATGGAGTTTACAGCCACTGTTTTATCGCGTGATGGTCAGAATGAACCTACGGACCTTACAGGGCTGTTGCGCGATGTGACCAAAGAGCATGTTATGATGGCTGAGCTGGTCCAGTTGCGTAATCAGGCCGACAAGGCTAACCAGCTCAAGACAGCTTTCCTGGCCAATATGAGTCACGAGATACGTACCCCACTTAATGCCATTGTCGGTTTTTCAAATCTTATTGTTAGCTCGGTGGAGCATGACGAGTCTTTGGCTCAGTATGGCAAACTCATCGAGTTCAACAATAACTTGCTCACCCAGCTCATCAACGACATCCTGGATATGTCGAAAATTGAGGCTGGTAAATTGGATTTTATTATGAGTGAAATATGTGTTAATGAACTTATGGAGCAGTTACAGCAGATGTTTAGTATGCGTGTGGATAGAGACCTGGTAAGTGTTGTTTTTGACCCTCCCACCCAGCAGTGTTATATTGTTTCGGAGCGTAACCGTTTGACACAGGTGATAACTAATTTTCTAAGTAACGCGGTCAAATTCACCAGCCATGGCTCCATACATTTGGGTTATAAAAAATATGATGATGAACTCTATTTTTATGTACGCGATACGGGGAAGGGCATATCTAAGGGTAATCTGCCTGCTATTTTCGACCGCTTTGCCAAGTTTGATAGCTCGATTCCTGGTACAGGCTTGGGGTTATCCATCAGTCAGATGATTGTTGAGCGTTTGGGCGGTAAAATAGGTGTTGAATCTCAGGAGGGGATGGGAGCCAAGTTCTGGTTCACTCTGCCTTGTATCATCCATGAGGTGAGCTCCGTGGAGCAGACTTTTGATGAATAAGTAATTTTTCTTAGAAAAGTAATTACCTTTGCTACCTAATTAGTATACAGAGGTATGAATAAAAATGAAATTATTAGTGGGGTTGCCCTTGCGTTAGCCCTAGATTCCACCAAGGCTCAACAGTTGCCTTGTGTGGCCAAAATCAAAGAGCTCACCGAGTTGACGCGTGCTGTTGTTTTCCCACAATATTTTTGTCAACATACCTCGCCTTTTGTGGTCGCCACCAAGGTAGAGCAGATTTACAATATTCTTTTCGAACAGGCTAGTGAGGGTGTAGCCTCCAAATTTGTTAGCTCTTTATGTGAGCTACGACGGCTTATTATGACCGATGTCGAGGCCGTGTATAATGGTGACCCCGCGGCCAAGAGCCACACCGAGGTGATTTTTTGTTACCCAGCCATCACAGCCATGCTTTTTCATCGCATGGCTCACCTGCTTTGTGACGGTTATATCCTTATTGCTCGTATGATATCCGAGATGGCTCACTCCTTGACTGGTATTGATATTCACCCTTGTGCCCAGATAGGCGAGAGCTTCAGTATTGACCATGGCACAGGTGTTGTTATAGGCGAGACTACCATCATAGGCCGCGGTGTGCACCTCTACCAGGGGGTTACGCTTGGGGCTCATAGTTTTCGCACCGACAGTCAGGGTAACCCCATTAATACCCCGCGTCACCCCATCATTGGCGATGATGTGACGATATACTCCAATACCAGTGTCTTGGGGCGCATCGAAATAGGCCAAGGGTCGGTCATCGGGGGCAATGTATGGTTGACCAAAAGTGTGCCACCACACTCCAAAATCACTCAATCCACGGTTCATCATATTACATCAGAGGTTTTCTAAAAAGATGCAAATAGCCAATTCAATTACCGAACTCATCGGCCATACTCCCATGGTACGCTTGCATAATTACGCTGTCCATTTGGGGCTCCAGGGGCAAATCATAGCCAAGTTGGAGTATTTCAATCCAGCAGGTAGTGCCAAAGATAGGGTAGCCCTGTCTATGGTCGAGGCTGCCAACCTCAGCTCAGGGAATGTTATCATAGAGCCCACTAGTGGCAACACGGGTATTGGGTTGGCTATGGTGGCTGCCGCTCGTGGTCTGCGCCTTATACTAACTATGCCCGAAAATATGAGTCTCGAAAGGCGCGAGATGCTTGCAGCCTTGGGGGCTCAACTTGTGCTTACGCCAGCCCTAGCGGGGATGTCTGGTGCCATTGAGCGTGCTCGAGGGTTGCAACAATCTATTCCAGGAGCCATTATTTTGGGCCAATTCGACAATCCAGCCAATCCAGCTGCCCATGCCCTTACAACAGCTCGTGAAATTATTGACGACACCCAAGGGGAGTTCGATGTTTTTGTGGCTTGCGTTGGCACTGGTGGTACTATTAGCGGTGTGGGGCAAACTCTTAAAAAAGAGTATCCTCGTATCGAAATTGTGGCTGTGGAACCTTTGGAGTCGCCACTGATTAGTCAAGGCTGGGCTGGGGCGCACAAAATACAGGGAATTGGTGCCAATTTTGTGCCCCACAACTACAATGCCTTGGTTGTGGATAGAGTTGTACCTGTTAGTGGTGACCAAGCCTATCATAGTTGCCGTTTATTAGCTTCTGATGAAGGATTTTTGGTTGGTATTAGTTCTGGTGCTGCTTTGGCTGTCGCCACTCAGTTGGCCCAGCAGACTAGCAAAAGAGTCGTGGTACTTATGCCAGACTCAGGCGAGAGGTATCTTTCGACAGGATTATTTAGGTAATATTTGGTGTAATAAAAAATTATATATATCTTTGTAGAGTTTAACAGGGTGAAAAATAGAGTGTAAGCTAATTTTAATAAACTAAAATTTGTGGTAAAAAGGCTTCTTAACATACTTTTGGTTCTGCTTGTGGTCTCTGTTATGACCTCATGTCGGGATGTCTTGGTCGAGCAAAACGGCCAGGGGGTGCTTGTGGTTGATGTGATTGGTGTGGATTTTGACCACCAGGTTGACCCTTTGTCTAAGTCTGCGCCCACCACACCATCTTCTTATTCGTTATCTATCACCTCTTTGGACGGCAAAGTACTCTATCAAGGGGCTTTCCAATCTGGGGCTATTCCCTTGCCTCTGGGCCAGTGTAAGGTGAAAGTGTTCTACGGGGATAACCTCCCAAGTTTCGATAACCCATACTATGAGGGACTCTCCGATGCCACGGTGGTGGCTGGGGGGGCCACTTTGTGTCGGGTGACTGTGAAGCTTGGTAGTGCCATAATCTCTCCGAAATATTCTGCCGATTTGGTGGCTTTTTTCAGTAGCTACTCAACGCGCGTGGTTAGCGGCACAACAACACAGAATATTACCTCGATAGAGTCACGTCAGCTCTATGTACCTTCGGGAGTTCGGTGTGCCATTACGATTATTGGTACCAACACTCTAGGCGTGAAAGTGGAGCGTCCAGTTAATACTTTTGTCCCCGAGGCTGGAAAGCTCTACAATGGAAATCTTAATTTAGCTCCAGTTGTTTTTTCGGTTGCCGAGCAGGATGCAGCCCTAGCGTGGAGCCACTCTTTTACGGTTACTCCCGTTACGGCTGCCAATTTTGTTGATGAGAGCCACTACAATGGCTATAAAGATAAGGTGATTTATCAGTACTCTGCAGATGGGGTCACCTGGATTGATGTTCCCTCTTCGGGCCAGGTTACTGGCCTAAACAGCGGCACCACCTATCGCCTTCGTGGCAGGGTGGGTAGCAACGTTAGTAGTAATGTTGTCACCCTTACAACCGAATTACCTCAACAGGTGCAAAATGCCGCCATGGACCAGTGGCAGCTGACATATTTTAAAGATGGTTCTTCAGCCTCTGGCTATTCAAAAGGGATACCTCTATACTATCCATGGAATGCTGGTGGTGAGGAGTGGTGGTCTACTAGTAACTGTCGTAGCGTGCGTTACACGGTGTTTAAAAATCAGTGGAATAATCTTCCAGGTGTGATGTGGACTACATCGGGACAAAATGGTCGTGCTGCCGAAATTCGCAGTGTCCATGTGGATGCTGGAGCTGGACAGTGGAGTGTGTGTGGAAAACTGTTGATTGGTTCTATGACCTCCGATGCCCCAAGTGGAGGGTATGGTGCAGCTGAAAACATTACGGAGGGTAGGCCATTTACCACTCGTCCCACTAAGATGCGCTTTTGGTATAAGTATAGCCAGTATGGTACAGATAGCTATCGTATTACGGTGCGTCTGCGCAATGGTAATACGGTGATTGCCGAGAAAGAGGTCACTGCTAATGGCACCAATAGCAGTTACCAACAGATGGAGATGGCTTTGCCATATTCAGTCACCAACCTCAAGGCTACATCCATATATATCTGTTTTGCATCATCGCTGGATGATAATTTTCCATATAATGGTAGTGGAGTAGCTGTGAGTTATCCCGATTGTTGGGGCTCAGGGTGGAAAGGTGAAGTGGGTTCGATACTAAATATCGATGAAATAGAACTAATTTACGAAAAATAAACCAAAAATTATTATTAACCAAAAAAAGAACGAATGAAGAAACTATTATTTTTAATTCCAATGATGTCCCTACTTTTAGGTTTTACTGGTTGTGCCAAGCAGGACAGTACCGAAGCCCAGGGTGAAGGCGTTGTGAATTTTAAAATTGAAAACGATTATCAGATTAGTATCGCCTCAGCTGCAGCCTTCAGAGCTGTAACAGCAGCCCCTGCCGATTACAACGTAGTACTTACCAACACCACCACCTCTGCTGTGGCTTATACTGGTACTTACGGTGCAATGGCCAAGAGTATGGTCCTTGCTGCAGCTAATTATAATATCAAGGCTGAAAATATAACTTCAGATGTTGCTCAAACTGCTACTGCTGGACGTGGTCAACTTCGCTTGGCTGGTAGTCAAGATTTTGTTTTGGCCACTGGTCAGACTAAATCTGTGGCTATGGTTTGCAATGTGTCTAACATTAAGGTTAATGTGGCTTATGCTGCGAGTTTTATGGCTGTTTTTAGTGGTTGTACCGTTTCTGTAGTCGAGACTTCTCAGCCAGGGCGTGCTCTTGCTTACGACTTTGCGGCTACCCACGCCACTCAAGATGGCTTCTTTAACGTGCCTACTGCTGCCACATCGTTGACCGTAACCATCACCCCAACCCGTAAAAGCGATGGTAAGGTACTGCCCCCTGTTGTTAAGACTATTACAGGTGTTACAGCTGCTCAATGGCACAAATTGACCTTTACGGCTGCCTCTACGGGCCAAGGAAGCTTTGATATTACTGTTGATGATACAATTACATCAGTTGAAAATAGCTTTGAAGTAGATCCATTTGCTTAAGTAGCGAACTTTAGGTGACTTTTTAAAATTGTTTTTTTTTGTTGGACTTCGATTTTACGATATCGTTCTATTAAAAAATAATTTTCATACGTCTCATACAATAAAAAAGACGAAGGCGAGTGTTTTTAGTACTCGCCTTCGTCTTTTTTATAGGTTTACTATCTGTTGAGCCGTAATCTCGCGGAAGTCACTAATGAACATATCGTAGTCGGTATGTTCATTGCGGGCAAAGGTTGTGGCCAAAGCTACTACCTTCATTCCAGCCGAGCGGGCTGCCTGCACCCCCGCAAAGGAGTCCTCGCATACCACGCATTGCTCAGGTGGTACTCCCAGCATAGAGGCGGCCAGCAGAAATACCTCTGGGTTTGGTTTTGCGTGGGTGAGCATATCACCGTTGGCTATGGTGTCAAAATATTGAGTAATGCCACACTTAGAGAGGACAAAGTCCACATTCTTTTGTGGCCCGCTACTGCCCACAGCCATCTTTATACCCATTGCATGGAGCTTTTTGAGTAGCTCTACCAGTCCCGCCACAGGTGCTATCTGTTGCTCGAACATATCGCGATAGATGGTCTCCTTTTCACGCGCAAATTGGTCAATCAGTTTAGGGGTGAGTGGACGCTGAAGTACCTGTGCAAAAATCTCAGCGTTGCCCATACCAAAAAGTGGCAGTAGCTGCTCACGCGTGGTAGATACTTGATTCAACGAGCACCATTTTTGAAAGGCCGCAATGTGCACATCGCGATTATCGACCAGCACACCGTCCATATCGAAAATTACGGCTTTGATTTTTGAGTTGTTCATTCTTCTTGATTAATAATTTGCACAAAGTTAATAAATTTATTATATTTGTATGTTTTAATACTAGTGTATGAGCCAAAGTGGTGCCCCGAAGAATTTATTACCAGAGCGTACGGTCGAACGTCTAAGCGAATATAGGCGCACCTTGCTCTCTGTACTTGAGTGCGGTCATAGCCACATTTATTCGCATGAACTTGCTGGTATGCATGCCATTACTGCTGTTCAGGTGCGTCGCGATTTAATGCTTATCGGTTTTAGCTCTGACACTAAGCGGGGGTATGATGTGAGTGTGTTAGTTGATTTTATAAGCGCTATCTTGGACAAGCCCCAGGGGCAAAAGGTGGCGGTGGTGGGTATGGGTAACTTGGGTCAGGCCATTACTCATTATTTTAATGGCAAACGTAGTAGACTCCATATTGTGGAGGCTTATGATATTGATAAACAAAAAGTTGGGAAGGAAATAGCAGGCGTTATGTGTTGCGATATTACCGATTTTACGGCTCGAGCCCATCAACTTAAGATAGACATTGTGTTACTTAGTTGCCCGCAAGAGGTTGCCCTTGAGATTGCCTCGGTCATCAAGAAGAGTTCGGTGAGTGGGGTGCTTAACTTTACGGGTGTGCCGCTAAACTTGGGGGATAGGATTTTTGTGGAAGATTACGATATAATTACGCTGCTGGAAAAAGTAGCCTATTTTGCAAAAAATTCAGCCCAACAATGAAAGTTTACAGGTCGTTAGCGGAGTTTGATAAGGGGCAGGGTAGTGTAGTGACTGTGGGCTCTTTCGATGGGGTGCATCGGGGGCATCGTCTGCTTATCGACGCTCTGCGTGCCGAAGCTGCTGTGCGAGGTCTCCGTGGAGTGGTGGTTACCTTTGAACCACATCCACGATTGGTTTTACGGGGCGATAATTTACTACTCACACCATTTGAACGTAAGTTGGAGCTAATGGAGCAGGCTGGGGTGGACCATTTGATGGTTTTGAATTTTACAAAAGAGTTTGCACAGATACCCTATGATATTTTTGTGCGGGACTATTTGGTTGGAGGGTTGGGCGCACGAGTTGTTGTTGTGGGACAGGGGCACCATTTCGGTAAAGGTAAGCAGGGCGATGCTGAGGCTTTAAAGGCAATGGAGTTGGAGGTGGTCTATCTTGAGCGATTTGAAAATATTTCCTCGACTCAGGTTCGCAATGCCATCCGCGTTGGTGATTACGACCGAGCATCCGAGCTTCTTGGCTGGAGATACACTGATAATATTAATTCTAAAAAATAAAAACTATGAGACTTATTATTCAACCCGATTACGCCAATATCAGCCGTTGGGCAGCCGAGTATATCGCTTGCCAAATTAACAAGGCCAACCCTACACCCCAAAAACCTTACGTATTGGGTCTACCCACTGGTTCTACTCCGCTGGGAACCTACAAGGAGCTTATTGCCCTTAACAAAGCTGGCAAGGTGAGCTTCCAAAATGTTGTTACTTTCAACATGGATGAATATTGTTCAATTCCCAAGGAGCATCCACAAAGCTACTACACTTTTATGTGGAATAATTTTTTCAGCCATATTGACATTAAGGCCGAAAACGTCAATCTACTTAATGGAACCGCTCCCGACAAAGCGGCCGAATGTGCCCGTTATGAGGCCAAAATCAAGGCTCTAGGTGGCATAAAACTCTTTATGGGTGGTATTGGCCCCGATGGTCATATCGCTTTTAATGAACCAGCCAGCTCTCTCAGTTCTCGCACGCGCGAAAAAACTTTGACTCTTGATACCATCATTGCTAACTCCCGTTTCTTTAATAATGACCCCAATCAGGTGCCCAAGACCGCACTGACTGTGGGGGTGGGTACGATTATGGATTCAGAACAGGTGCTCATTATTGTTAATGGCCACGGCAAGGCTCGCGCTCTTAAACATGGTATTGAAGAGGGGGTTAACCATATGTGGACCATCAGTGCCCTACAGTTGCACGCGCGTGGAATTGTGGTGTGTGACGAAGATGCTACATCAGAACTAAAGGTAGGCACGTATAAGTACTTCAAAGACATCGAAAAAGCAAACTTGTAATGAAGTTGAAAATTCCACTCTATATCAAGATTCTTATTGGTATGGCACTGGGGCTGATTTGGGGTGTTGTGGCCGTGGAATTCAATTTCTCGGAGGCCACCTCGGCTTGGTTGGTTCCATTTGGGACCATTTTTATGCGGCTACTTAAATGTGTGGCCATTCCTCTAGTTTTTGTCTCTTTGGTGGTGGGAGTATCCAATATTGGTAGCATCTCTTCGCTCTCAAAGATGGGCTTGCGAACTTTTGGAATTTATATCATAACCACTGTATTGGCCATCTGTTTGGGTTTGACCCTAGTCTTGTCCATAGGGCCAGGCAAGGGAATGAACACCGAAAATGTGGCTCAGATGCAGCAGACATACCATTCCACGGTGGCCTCTCGTGCTTCAGAGGCCGTGGATGTTGGCGCGGTTTCACCTCTGCAATGGTTGGTGGACATTGTACCCGATAATATGATTCAGGCTGTTGGTAGCAATGCCAATATGTTACAGGTCATCTTTATAGCACTCATCTGTGGGGTGGCGCTACTGTCGATTCCGAATGAAAAGGCAGCTCCTTTTTTGAGTGTGGTGGAGTCTGTCAACGCTATGATTTTGCGGGTTATAGACTATATTATGATGTTTGCTCCACTAGGAGTCTTGGCTCTTATGGCTGGTATGGTGGTGGATAATGCTGGTAATTTGGATGTGCTGGGAGCTTTGGGGCTCTATGCGCTGACGGTGGCCTTGGGGCTGGCCTTAATGATCTTGTTGGTCTACCCGTTGATTATTCGTCTTTTTTCGGATATGCCAGTGGGGCGTTTTATGAAAAGTATGATTCCCGTGCAGCTTTTAGCCCTAACCACTAGCTCTAGCGCGGCTACATTGCCTCTGACGATGGAGACCGTACAAGATAAATTGGGTATTAGTAATCGCATAGCTTCCTTTGTCCTGCCTGTGGGTGTGACCATCAATATGGATGGAACTTCGTTGTATCAGGCTGTTGCTGTGGTATTTATTGCTCAGGTTCTGGGTATAGAGTTGGGCTGGGTAGAACTGCTAACTATTGTGGCTACCACCACCATTAGCTCCATTGGCACCCCTGGTGTGCCTGGGGGTAGTATCGTGATTCTAGTTATGGTTCTGGGTTCGGTGGGTATTCCGCCCGAGGGGTTGGCTCTTATTTTGGGACTCGATCGCCCGTTAGATATGCTCCGCACGGTAGTTAATGTGACTGGCGATGCTGCGGTTTGCACCATCATTGATAAGACAAGTAAAGTATAAATTTTTTAAAACCTTACAACTATGGAGTACATCTGTTTACAACACTATTGGTGGCTAATAGTAAGCCTTTTGGCTGCTATTTTAGTTTTTTTGTTTTTTGTGCAGGGTGGGCAAGCTATGTTGCGCCTGATTGGCAAAACCGAAAATGAGCGCACAATGATTATTAACGTTTTGGGGCGTAAATGGGAGTTCACCTTTACGACATTAGTTACTTTTGGTGGGGCGTTTTTTGCATCTTTTCCGCTCTTCTATTCCACCAGTTTTGGTGGAGCTTACTATGTGTGGATGGCCATTTTGTTGGTTTTTGTAATTCAGGCCGTCAGCTATGAATTCCGGGGTAAGGCTGGTAATTTTTTGGGGCGTAATACATATGACACATTTTTGATGATTAATGGCCTTTTGGCACCACTTTTGATTGGTGTTGCTGTGGGGACATTCTTTACTGGGGCCAATTTTACGGTCGATATGGCCAATATAGGCTCGATAGTTGGTGGGGGTAATATGATTTCGCAATGGGATTCACCTTGGCATGGACTGGAGGCTTTGGCAGATTATCGTAACGTATTGTTAGGGTTGGCTGTTGCGGCTTTGGCTCTTATTTTGGGGCTGATGTATTTTATCAATACCATTGATTGCCACGAGATAGTTCAGCGTTCACGTAAGATGATGGTGCCTTTAATTGTGGTTTTTTTAATTACCTTTTTATCTTTTGTGGCCACTACTAGTGCCATTGAGATTGTTTTTGAACCAGTTCTGTTAGTTTTATTCTTGATAGGTGTGGTGCTAGTGTTGTTTGGCTTTTACAGAGCTTTGGTGGCTCTTGGACGCAATGGGATATGGTTTTCGGGGTTGGGTACAGTAGTTACGGTTCTCTCTCTCCTGCTTTTTGTGGGTTATACAGGCTCTTATTATCCATCGTTAACCAATCCAGAGAGCTCCCTAACTATCTTTAATAGCAGTAGTTCGGAATTTACACTCAAGGTGATGAGTTACGTATCAATAGCCATACCATTTGTGTTGGCCTATATTTGTTTTGCTTGGCGGGCGATGAATAAAAAAAGGATAACCGTGGATGAAATATCTGACAAAAAAGAGCACCTATATTAATTTTGTTTTGTTGAAAAATCTCATTACCTTTACTAAAATAAAATGTGCGAAATAACAATTAAAAAACGTAAGAGAGATGGCAGAGAATGAAAAGACACGTTATTCGGATGCAGAGCTTGCTGAATTCCGTGCAATTATACTGGACAAGTTGGAAAAAGCAAAGGCCGATTATGACCTGCTTAGGGCTACTATTACTCATACCCAAAGTAATGGCACGGATGACACCTCGCCTACGTTCAAGATTCTTGAGGAGGGGGCATCTACTCTTTCAAAAGAGGAGTCGGGACGTTTGGCTCAGCGCCAACTGAAATTTATCCAACACCTTGAGGCGGCCTTGGTTCGTATTGAGAATAAGACCTATGGCATATGTCGCGAAACTGGCAAGTTGATACCTGCCGAGCGGCTTCGTGTCGTGCCTCATGCCACCCTTAGTATTGAGGCCAAGGATGCTGGTGTGAAGTAGGAAGTAGGTAGTGGCTTCTCAAAATTGGATTATAGAAAATCAGGGGTAAAGTTTTTTGCTCCTGATTTTTTCTATTTATCACAATTACATCGGCAAATATCTCCATGAGTTTCGAACTCAATGGTGATATGTTTGATGTCATAGTGTTCAGCTAAATTAAATATGGCATCTTTGAGTGGCTGAGTTGGAGCGGTCGTAGCCACATGTAGGGTCATAATATGCGAAGTACCATCCAGGGTCCACACGTGTAGGTCGTGTAGTGATTCTACGCCATCAATGGCCTCGATATCGTTTTGCAATGCCTGTATATCCATACCAATGGGCACAGCCTGCATAAGAATTTTTATGGTTTGGCGCATATTCTTGTATACATTACTTAGTACCCAAATAGTGATGGCTATGGAGAGTAGTGGGTCGAGTATGGGAAGGTCTATAAAAAGCATCACCACGCTGACCACTAGGACCGCCATCCATCCCAGTACATCCTCCATTATGTGCAGGAATACAGCACGTTCCGAAAGTGAATCACCTTTTTTGAGCTTTAGTGCTGCCGCGCCATTGATTATAACGCCAAAGACAGCCATCCATAGCATCCCCTCTGGCGAGACTTGTTGCGGTGCAAAGAGCCTCTTTACGGCCTCCACCACTACAAAAGCTGAGCTTACTGTCAGTACTCCAGATAGGAAAATAGTTCCTAGTAACGAAAATCGTTTGTAGCCGTAGGAGTATAAATTATCGCGTCCTTGGGTGGACTTCTTTTGGAGTCCCCAAGCCACCCCCAGCGAAAGGCAGTCGCCAAAGTCATGTAAAGCATCTGACAGGATGGCAATACTGTTGGTGAGAATACCACCAACTAATTCGATAACAGCAAAAAAACTATTCAAAAAAAATGCCGCAGCAATGTTACCTGTGACATTGTTGTGGCTATGATTGTGTCCCATATAAGTCGTTTTTTAAGAACAAAGGTAGACAAATTGAATGAAATAGAAAGAGGGGTAAAATAATTTTACCCCTCACAAAAGTGATATTTAAATAAAGGATAGCCTTAGAACTTGAATTGGACTCGTGCCGTTAGTACGTTTTGTTTTATTCGTCCTTGATAACCATCAAGATTGGCCGACCTTTCGTTGCTCACCATGTCGTAATAGGCCATCAGGCGTATATATTGGTTCCAGCGGAAGAGGTAACCCACACCGAAGGTGGAGTAAGCTATGTCAGCTGCACCAGTGCCAGGAAGAGCCCCTATCTGGTCACCTTTTATCTTTGTGTTGGGGTCATAGTAGTCGTATTTGAGTACGATGGAGTGTTTGGAGTGACCTATATCTTGAACCAAAATAGCGTAGGCACCTCTAAAATCGCGTAGATATAGTGGGTCTGAACCTGCCCCAAAAGAGGTACCACCAGGATTGTTGTTAGCCTTAAGGATGCCTGTCTGTTGTCCCCAAAGGTATTCGGCACGTATGTTTGTTGTACCAGCACCCCACTGCTGAATATATTGTCCAGCGATGCCGAAGTATTGTCTTGGGCTGGCCTGGCCTTTCGAGACGGTTTGTTCAATGAAGCCTTGATTGGTTAGGTATTTAAAATTTTTCTCTTGAGGGTTAATTATCCCTCCTCGATAGTATGAGAAAGCTCCACCCACTTGGGCCGAGGAGAACTTCTTGAGGTATGCCAAGCGGCCTATGAAGTCCTTTTGCGAATCTGTCTCTGTCCCTATGCCGTTGCCGTTGAAGAGTCCAACGTTAAGTGTGAAGTTCGAGAGCCACCCCTTACCCCCTGTTAGGTTTAACATAACCCCCAGGTCGCGTTCGCCAGGGAATAGCGATAGGAAGACACGCGAGCGTTCGGGGCTCTCGCGTAGTGACGAGGAATAGCTAATTTCGTAACCGAATGGGCGGTCGAAGAGTCCTATCTGCCCGCCGACAGCCTTGTTGCGGGTCGATACAGAGAGGTAGGCATCTTTCATCGAGACACCCTTTTCAGTAAAGTCGGGCTGAATGACGGCTGAAAATATACCTGCTACTGAATAGGACACCTTTACGCGTCCACGTCGTACCATAAAACGGTTGTTAGTGGTGGCGTTGAAGCTACCTCCATCACCGAAGGCTGCTATACCAGAGCTTTGAGCCCACTGCCACTGCCCTTGCACATAACCCGAAAATTTGAGATTTCCAGCGCGTCCCATTTCCAGCTCCAGACGGTCTATTTTGAGGGCGTTTTTTTCGGGGAGCGATAGAGGAGTCTCCTCTTGAGCCCAGGTTGCCACGCTCAATGTTGTGGTGGCTAAAAGCATGAGTAAATTTTTCATCGTTTTCTGTTTTTGTTATTTATTCCTTTTTACGTCACAAAAGTACAGCCACTGTATTACTTTAATGTTAATGATTCTTTAAGAAAACTTTTCGATTTTGTTACAAAAACAGTACCTTTGTTCAGTTTATGAAACAAACACTTCGATTTTCGCAAGCTCTTAAACGGAGCTCACCGCTCTATTTTGGGGCCATGGTCAAGCCTGTGGGCAGTAGATGTAATCTGCTGTGCAACTACTGCTATTATCTTGACAAGGAGCTCCTTTACAATACTCCTGCCAAGGTTATGAGCGATGAGTTGTTGGAGGAGTTTGTGCGCCAATATATTGAGGGTACTGATGCCCCAGTTGTGAGTTTTTGTTGGCACGGTGGTGAACCTCTGATTGCGGGGCTCGATTTTTATAAGCGTGCTATGGAACTCCAAAGGCGATATGCCGCGGGTAAGAAAATAGAAAACACTCTACAAACCAATGCCACACTACTTAATGAACAATGGGCTGAATTTTTTGCAGTCGAGAATTTTCTTTTGGGTGTTTCAATTGATGGGGTGCAGCAGGTGCACGATAGCAACCGCCTGAGCAGAGGTGCGGAGCCCACCTTCGATAAGGTAATGCATGGAATTTCGCTACTGCACCATGCAGGGGCAGAGTTCAACACCCTTAGTGCCCTGAGTAGCGTCAGTGCTGGGCGTGGGGTGCAGACATATAATTTTCTGAAGAGCATCGGTAGCCATTACATGCAGTTCCTGCCAGTGGTGGAGCATACTAAGGTTGTGGAGGGTTATTCACGCGATGTGATTTGCGCACCAGAGGATAAAAATGCATCGTTGGCACAGTGGTCTATTTCGGGACGTGATTATGGTAGATTCTTGGTTGATGTATTTGAAGAGTGGATATTACGAGATGTGGGGAGCTATTATGTTCAGATGTTTGACTCCACGTTGGCTCTTTGGTGTGGGCAAAGGGCTGGAGTCTGTTCGATGAACGAAAATTGTGGCGATAATTTGGTGGTGGAGCACAACGGAACTGTCTATAGTTGTGACCATTTTGTATACCCTGAGTATGAACTGGGCCATATTGCTCAGAACTCTCTGCGTGATATGGCCCTCAGTAGAGCCCAGTTTAACTTTGGAGCTGCTAAGAGTAGTTCGTTACCAGCCAAGTGTATAGCCTGTCGTTGGGAGTCACTTTGTCACGGTGAGTGCCCCAAACATCGTTTCGATGGTGGGGTGAGTGCTTTGTGCGATGGGTTGCAACATTTTTTTCGTCATTCAGCCCCAGCGATGGAGTTTATGCGTGATGCCATAGCGCAGGGGCAGAGCCCTTCTATGGTGATGAGTGCAGTTTTAGAACAGTAATACATGATGAAAAAGAAGATATATCTCTATCTTTGGCATCAACGTGTGGTGCTGATGTTTGTTATTCTATCGGCACTCTTGTGGTATATCAATCGTTTGAACCATACATATACCAATGATGTTGATATGGCCATTCGTTTGACCAATGATTACCAGGATTCACTGTTTGTCGACACTCCAGAGCTCAAGGTGCAGTGTATGGTGCGTGGGGGTGGGCGCTTGTTGATGTTGTACGAATTGGGGTTGGTCCCATCATTGGATATACCCATTTCGGAGCTACACTTAGACTCTATGGGGCCCTATATCTCACGTATTGACCCCGAGAGTATGCGTGCAGCATTGCTCTCCAGGGTCAAAGATATATCGGTGATTTCTGTGGTTAATGCCGAAATGATATTGGTGGTCTCGCCTATGGCTGCCAAACGTTTACCTGTGGCTGGGCGTATCGAGGTCTATCCACGGCGACAATATATGATTGAGGGAGGCTTGCAATTTATACCAGACTCTATTGATGTACATGGTCCCAAAATAGTGCTTGATACTTTATTATGGCTTACCACCAACCGTAAAGTATATCAGGACGTGACCAACTCAATTATGGGAGTAGCCAATTTGCAACTCCCCCGTGGGGTATCTGTTGCTGATAAGAACGTGCGTTATAGTGCCCACATTTCCACCTATACCGAGTTTGAATTTAGACTGCCTATCAGCCCTGTTTCGGCAGAGCAGGTGCTTGTAGTACCTTCTGTATGTCGTATTCTGGTTCGCATTCCGACTAACCAAAATATAAATAATTTGTCGCCTGTTGCCAGGGTAAACAGAGATTCTCTCCATTCAAAGGTCCAGGTTACGGTAGACTCTTTGCCACGCAACGTAGAGGTGGTTTCTGTGATTCCATCTTTTGTGGAATGTTTCCTTAAAAATTAGGAACCTCTTCTTGAAAAGCATTGCGATATTATAATCGAGGCATGGTTCTTGCTCGTAATGATAGAACCAAATAATTGGCTACCTTTGTACAAAATATAACAAGAAAAATGGCAAGTTCAAATTTTGTAGATTACGTTAAAATATATGCTCGTTCGGGTGATGGTGGTGGTGGATCATCTCATTTTCGTCGCGAGAAATTTGTGGAGTTCGGTGGTCCCGATGGTGGTGATGGAGGTCGTGGCGGTCATGTGATTTTACGTGGTTCGTCGCAATATTGGACCTTGTTGCATATCAAATTCAATCGTCACTGGATGGCCGAGCCTGGGGAACATGGTTCGGGGGCTCGTGCCCATGGAGCCAATGGCAAAGACCTCTATATTGATGTGCCACTGGGTACCATTGCCCGTGATGACTTAACTAATGAGATAGTGGCTGAAGTAACCACCGATGGTCAGGAGGTTATCCTGCGTCAAGGTGGACGAGGTGGGTTGGGAAACTGGCATTTTAGAACTGCCACTAATCAAGCTCCACGCTACTGTCAACCTGGGGAAACTCAGCAAGAAGGGTGGTTTGTGCTGGAACTTAAGGTGCTGGCCGATGTTGGGCTGGTTGGATTCCCAAATGCAGGCAAGTCGACTCTGCTGAGTGTTGTATCGGCTGCCAAACCTAAGATTGCCGATTATGCCTTTACCACCTTGGAGCCAAATTTAGGCATTGTCAACTATCGCGACAACTTTAGCTTTATTATGGCCGATATTCCTGGTATTATTGAGGGGGCTCATGAGGGTAAGGGTATTGGTACGCGATTCCTACGCCATATTGAGCGTAACTCGGTACTGCTTTTTATGGTGGCTGCCGACTCAAAGGATATTGCCGCTGAGTACGAAATTTTGCTTAATGAGCTACGTCAATACAACCCTGAGATGCTCCAAAAGGAGCGTATGTTAGCCATTACCAAGACTGATATGCTCGATGAGGAGCTTATCGCAGCCCTTGAAAAAGAGTTGCCTAATGGGGTGCAGCATATTTTTATCTCCTCGGTGACAGGTTACCATATCCCTGAGCTAAAGGATATGCTGTGGAAGATACTCAACTAATGCACTTTGCCTCCTAAAATTGTTTTTTCATCGTTCATTTGTTATCTCAAAATCATCATTTATGCGGTATTTCGATAACCTAGAGCCTTAAAAAACTAGTTTTTATAGGTTACCGTAATTTAAACCATTGGCGTACTGGGGTGTCTAGCCCCATGCCGTGCATATAATTATAGGTGGCTTTGTAGAGAGCTTGACCCAAGGCCTCATCTTTGAGATGGTCTTGGTTATCAGTGAATTCAATGCTATTGTTGGCAAAATGGTTCTTCTTTTTGCCCGTTATCTTGGCCCCGTAGGCGGCAGGATTTTGCCCCACGGGGCTATGGACTGTCATAGCAAAACGGTGCCAAAAAGCCGATTGGATTAGCCCATCGGAGAACATTACACGCACTACTTCCAACGAATTGATGGTCTGCTCTACACTCTGCCCTGGGAACCCATACATTAGATAGGTGTGTACCATAATAAAATTGGATGTTAGGTTCTCCATCGCGTTGCGTGCCTGTTCAATGGTCACTCCTTTGTTTATCTGACGCAAGATTTCGTTCGAGGCCACCTCCAGACCTCCTGACACGGCAATGCAACCTGAAGCTGCAAGTAACTTACAGAGTTCTTGTGTATAGGCTTTTTCAAAACGAATATTTCCCCAATAGCTCACCACCAATTTTCGATGGAGAATCTCGGTGGCCACCTCGCGTAAGAGTTTAGGCGGCAGAGCTTCGTCAGTAAAATGGAAACCACTACTGCCTGTTTGAGCCATCACTCGCTCCATATTATCTACAATCATTTTAGCCTCAAGAGGTTCATAGCGGCAGATGTAATCGAGCGATGTATCACAAAATGCGCATTTGGCCCAGTAACAACCGTGTGCCGCAGTTATTTTATTCCAAAAGCCATCACTCCACAAACGGTGCATGGGGTTTGCCATCTCCAGTAAGGAAATATATTGTTTAGGGTCAATGTCTGTAAAATCTGGCTGAGATAAGAATTTTTCTCGTGTACTCATGCCTTCAAATATCACCTTACCGTCCACACAATGGGCTGTGCGGATTAATTCGCCACCCTCAACTATGCGTTGCAAGGGTAGCTCCCCGTCGTCATAGAGGATGTAATCCACATAGTCGAAAATCCGTGAGTCGGACAGTTGTCGCAGTTCGGTGTTAATGTATCCACCACCAAGTACTACAGTGGTTTGAGGAGAGTGTTGCTTGAGATACTCCGCGCAGCGTAAAGCCGAAAGTAGACACCCTGGGAATGGGACCGAAAAGCCCACAATAGAGGGGCTGGTGGCCATGAATTTTGCTTTAAAAAGGGTGAGGATGAGCTCCGAAATAATTGTTCTATCCTTAAGCCTCTCTATCAGTGCATCCATCTGCGGTAGGGCAATGGCTATCTGCTCGCCATAGCGAATTAAGTCGAAATCGGGGTCAACGACCTCGCGAATAAAATCGGTGAGCTCTTGAAGATATAGGGTGGCGAAATGTTTGGCTCGCTCCTGGGTGGCTACTGTACCAAAGGCCCACTCCAACTCCTGTTCATCATACATCTCAAAACGAGTCCCACGAGGTAAAAAATCATCACATATAATTCGTTGTGCGAGTGTATGGTCGTCCCCCCTTAGAAAACGCCAAATGCTATCTATTGTGTCAATATACCTCTGTTTGGCTAGGTAAACGTTGATAGCCTGACTCGAAAAAGACTCGTTCAACTCGGTGCTTTCAAACATACGTTGCACAAAATCACGGCAGAAAACAGCCTGGGCCACAGCAATACTCATATCCCACTGCCAAGCTTTGTGCCCTAAATGTTTTAGGTGTCCCAACAACACAGTTGTGGCGGGGTAGGGGGTGTTTAACCCTGTAAGGGCCGGGGTTATAAGTAGGGTAGTTAACTGCACGTTATACCGTTGTGTTTTTTATTAACCATAATTTGGAGCATTAGTCTGTCGGTGTTGATCATGCCTTGGGTTCCGATGGTCGAAAGGTTGAAGATGGTTTTTTCGATGTCGGCCTCTATAATGCCGTCATTGTCTGAAATTTCTATATTGTCCATTGCCAACATAGCCGACTGTATGGCCGCAGCCACACCAGATGAGACCTTGAGTGCGCAACCCACCTTGGCTCCGTCACACACCATACCCGTTACATCGCCAATCATATTCTTAATGGCGTAGGTCATCTGTTTGTAACTTCCTCCCATCAGGTATGCTACTCCACAGGCACTGCCAGAAGAGGCTACCACACAACCACATAGAGCTGAAAGTCGACCCAATGAGTGCTTTATGTGGATGGAAACTAAATGTGAAATTATTAGTGCTCTAGCCAACTGCTCATCGGTGGAGCCCAACTTTTCGGCCGAGGCAACAACAGGTAGAGTCGCTGTAATACCTTGATTTCCACTACCTGAATTACTCATTGCTGGTAATGTTGAACCCGCCATACGGGCGTCCGAGGCGGCTGCGGTCATAGCCATAGAGTAAGTCAGAATACCGTCTCCGAATACATGGCGTGTAATATTGTTGGAGATAGTACGCCCCACCTGAAGTCCATATTTGTGCTTTAGCCCTTCTGTGGCTATGGCTCTGTTGAGTTTGGCGGCCTCAAGTATGAAGGCTATTTTTTCAAATGGTACTTCCACGGCAAAATCGTAAATGCTCTTGACTGTTAGTCCCATCTCTTGCTCTTGGCAATTTTGTTGTTGCTCAGTGCTGTCGTCTTTGTGGGTTTGACTATTAAATATAGTCTCCCCGTCCACTTCCACCATAGTGATGTTGTCGTGAATATCCTGAATGGTGGTACAAGCTGTATGACCATCTGAGAGGCAGGTGACGCGGATATAGAGTTTTATATCTAGTGGTGAAATTTTTACCTCAACTTTATTTTCACTTACTAACTTTTTGGCTTTTTCTATCCCCTCGTGGCACATGCCATTGAGCACCTCAAGCTTGTATTGCGACTTGCCACACACAGCCCCCAGGGCAGCAGCAATATGCAGCCCAACCATGCCCGTGGCAGGAATACCTACGCCCATACCGTTTTTGAGTATGTTGGGGCTGACTTCGACCTCAAGATTTTGTGTTTCAAGCCCCATCTCGCGCAGGGCTTCGCTTGAGCGACAAGCAGCCAAGGCCACGGCTATTGGTTCGGTACAGCCTAAAGCAGGTTTGACCTCGCGATGAATTAAATCAATAAATTTTTGATATTCCGAACAATCCATAATTGTTAATTAATTATAAAAACGTACATTAAACTATGTGAGTTATTACCAAAGGTGTAGCCTTGGGCTAAAACTTTACAAATATAGTGATTAATTTATTTAAAATTAGAATCTGTTTATATTTCTTTTCACAATCTTATTATTGTTATTTTTTAGATAATTTATTGGTCAGGGTTCTAAAATCAGGTGAAAAAATAGACCAAATAAGGGTAATAAGAAAATGCTGGGAAGAGATTTAAACGGCTTCGTAGTAATTCAGCTAACAAATATGGTAGATGGATTAACGATTCTCAATTTTTTTTTTTAACTTTGTAGTCTGTAATCAACGCATTAACTAATCAATAATAATAACAAAGATGGACAAAAAATTTCCAGCAGGTGTACTCACAGGCGAAAAAGTAGGTCAATTATTTGCCTACGCAAAAGAAAAAGGATTTGCCATACCAGCAGTGAATGTTACTGGTACGGATACTATTAATGCAGTTTTGGAAACTGCAGCAGCAGTTAATTCACCTGTTATCATTCAGCTAAGCAATGGTGGGGCTGCTTTCTATGCAGGTAAGGGTTGCAAATTAGAGGGTCAGGGTGCTGCCATTCTTGGTGGTATTTCGGCTGCTAAACATGTAAACACGGTAGCTTCCGCTTATGGTATTCCCGTAATTCTGCATACCGACCACGCTGCTAAAAAACTATTGCCTTGGATTGACGGTCTTTTAGATGCTTCCGAAAAACAATTTGCTGAAACAGGTACTCCTCTTTTTAGCTCTCATATGTTGGACTTGAGCGAAGAACCTATTAAAGAAAACATCGCCATCTGCTCGAAGTACTTGGCTCGTATGGCCAAAATGGGTATGACTCTTGAGATTGAGCTTGGTATTACTGGTGGTGAAGAAGATGGTGTTGACAATTCTCACGTAGACTCTTCTAAACTATATACTCAGCCTTCAGAGGTTGCTTATGCTTACGATGAGTTGCTCAAAATTTCGCCTAACTTCACCATCGCTGCTAGCTTTGGTAATGTACACGGTGTTTACAAACCAGGTAATGTGGTTTTGAATCCTAAGATTTTGGATGCTTCACAGAAGTATATCCAGGAAAAAGACCAAACAAAATGCGCCAAACCAGTTAACTTCGTATTCCATGGTGGTTCTGGCTCATCGACGGCCGAAATTCGTGAGGCCATCGGCTATGGTGTTATCAAGATGAATCTTGACACTGATATGCAGTGGGCTTTCTGGGATGGTATTCGTGCATTCTACGTCAAGAACGAGGGCTATCTTCAGTCTCAGTTGGGCAATCCAGAAGGGGCAGACAAGCCTAACAAAAAATTCTACGACCCACGTGTTTGGTTGCGCAAGGGCGAAGAGTCGATTATTGTCCGTCTAAAACACAGTTTTGAGGATTTGAATTGCATCAACGTCCTTTAAATTAAAAGTAAAAGTGGTCTTTAATTGAAGGCCGCTTTTATTTTGAAATATTTTTTAATAAAAATAAAATTATGAAACAAGCAATTGCAATTTTGACAGGTGGAGGTCCAGCTCCTGGTATGAACTCCGTAGTTGGCAGTGTAGCCAAGACTTTTCTTCAGAAGGGTTATCGTGTGATAGGTCTTCACGAGGGTTATTCAGGCCTTTTTGACCCAACCCCACGTACCACTGATATTGACTTTATGTTGGCCGATGATATTTTTAATCGTGGTGGCTCTTTTCTTAAGATGAGTCGTTTTAAACCAACGCCTAAAAATTTTGAAGAGGATTTCAATCTTGATTTCTTTGTCAACAATAATATCGTACTTTTGGTTACCGTTGGTGGTGACGATACAGCCTCTACGGCTAATCGTATTGCCAAATTCCTCGAAGCCAAGAGCTATCCTATTGCCAATATTCACGTACCCAAAACCATTGATAATGACCTTCCACTTCCAAGCAATACTCCTACCTTTGGGTACCAGTCTGCTCAGGCTCAGGGTACTATCATTGGTCGCACAGTCTACAACGATGCCCGTACTTCCGAGAATTGGTTTATTGTTGCTGCTATGGGGCGTTCGGCTGGCCACTTGGCCTTCGGTATCGGCACAGCTTGCCACTACCCAATGATTGTTATTCCCGAGATGTTCAATAAGACCGAAATTACGGTTGAAAAGATTGTAAATTTGGTGATTTCGGCCATTGTCAAGCGTAAAATGATGGGTATGAATTATGGTGCTGCCATCATCTCAGAAGGTGTTTTTCATGCCCTTTCAGACGAAGAGATTAAAAAATCTGGTGTTATTTTTAGTTATGATGAACACGGCCACCCAGAGTTGGGTAAAGTTTCCAAGGCTCATATCTTCAATGAAATGATTGAAAATAAGCTTAAAATCTTGAATATTAAGGTTAAGAGTCGCCCAGTGGAAATTGGTTACGAGGTGCGTTGCCAAACCCCAATTGCTTATGACTTGGTTTACTGTTCTTTGTTGGGTATGGGAGTTTATAAGTTATTCTCTGAGGGCAAGACGGGTTGTATGGTCTATGTCTCGCAGGCTGGTAATATCGAACCTTTATACCTGAAGGACCTTCAGGATGAAAATGGTAAGATTCCTCCTCGTTTGGTGGATGTTGACTCTCCACGTGTACAGTTGGTTGTGGAGAATATTCTCAACTACATCACCCCCGAGGACTACGACCGAGCCAAAATTTATCTGCCTAATCCAGCAGAGTATGATTTGAAGAATATCCTTAACTGGTAATTTTCTTCGTTTTCTAAAAACAGCTAGGCCATCGCAAGTACTTGCGATGGCCTAGCTGTTTTTATACCAGATGTATTTCTACACTACACCCTGAGCCACCATGGCACTGGCTACCTTGCGGAAGCCAGCAATATTAGCCCCCTTGACGTAATTAACATACCCATCTTCTTGAGTGCCATACTCCACGCATACGGCATGGATGCCACACATAATACCTCGTAGAGTTTGGTCTACCTTTTCGGGAGTCCATTTTATACGTTCAGAATTTTGAGTCATTTCCAATCCTGAGGTGGCTACGCCACCAGCGTTGCTGGCCTTACCTGGTGCAAAGAGCAGTTTGTTGCTTTGGAAGATATGGATAGCCTCGGGCGTAGATGGCATATTAGCCCCCTCTACCACACAGATACAACCGTTGTCGACCAACGTTTGTGCCTGGGCACCAGAAATCTCGTTCTGCGTGGCGCATGGCATAGCTATATCGCACTTAATGCCCCATGGGCGCTCGCCTTTGAAGTATTTTGCTGACGGATATTGAGTGGCGTAGTCGGATATACGACCGCGGAAAATGTTTTTAAGTTCAAAAATATAGTCCAACTTTTCGGGAGAGATACCATCAGCATCATATATATATCCGCTGGAGTCTGACATAGTGACTACTTTTCCACCCAGTTCGGTCATCTTTTGAACCGCATATTGGGCCACGTTACCCGAGCCCGAAATCACCACTGTCTTGCCAGCTATGGAATCTGATTTTAGTGCTAACATCTGTTCAGCAAAGTAGCTAGCTCCATAACCTGTGGCTTCGGGGCGAAGTGGTGAGCCACCCCAATCGATGCCCTTGCCTGTGAAAGTGCCCGTAAATTCGTTACGTAGACGTTTGTACTGACCATACATATAACCTATTTCACGGCCTCCCACGCCTATATCGCCAGCTGGCACATCGGTGAATTGACCTATGTGTCGTTGCAATTCGGTGGCAAACGATTGGCAAAAGTGCATAACCTCAGTATCGGATTTACCTTTGGGGTTAAAGTCCGACCCTCCTTTGCCACCACCCATAGGCAGTGTGGTGAGTGCGTTTTTAAAGGTCTGTTCAAAGGCCAAGAATTTTAGAATCGAAAGGTTGACCGATGGGTGGAATCGTATACCACCTTTGTATGGGCCTATGGCCGAATTCATCTGGATGCGATAGCCGCGGTTGATTTGAACTTGCCCCGCGTCATTGAGCCACGGTACACGAAACATAATTACACGTTCAGGCTCGGTTATGCGCTCCATTATTCTGAGCTTTTGAAGTTCTGGACTCTGGGAGATATATTCTGACACAGATTCTGCTACTTCGTGCACGGCTTGTAAAAATTCTGGTTCATTGGGATTACGATTCTCGACAAAAACCATAAATTCGTCGAGCCATTGTTGTGCTTGTTGATTCATATTAGATGTAAATTATGAGTTTTAAGCCCGAAGATGAGAACTAGTCGAATTATCAATTTTTAAGTTTCTCTTATAGTTGTGCTTATAATTGAAAGCAAAATGAGATAATTGATAAAAATTTTGCGTTGCTTCCACAAAAACAGGTAACTCGCGCTCTCCTTTAGCGAACTTCTTATGGAGCAAAGGTAAAAAAAACTCTTAAAAATCACGACAGCAATATGAAAAATTTCGCATTAAATCATCTTGGAGTAGCTTTTAAGTGCTTCGCTCAAAACTTTCATAGCTACCTTGAGCTCATCCAGTTCCAAGACGTAGGCCAAACGCACTTCTGTTTGGGGACAGGTCTGTGGATTGCTGTAAAACCCTTGTGCTGGGGCCAACATCACCGTTGCTCCTTGAAAAGAGTACTCTTCTAGGAGCCATTGACAAAAGCGGTCGGCATTATCTATGGGTAGAGAGGCGATGGCATAGAAGGCTCCACAGGGCATAGGACAAATCACCCCATCCATTTGTTGCAGTGCCTGTATCATATAGTTACGGCGTGAAACATACTTGGCTTTAACATCCTCGTAGTAGCTTCGTGGTGCACTGAGAGCCGCTTGTGCGGCCACTTGCCCCAGGTAGGGGGCACAGAGCCGAGCCTGTCCCATACGCAGTATGGCGTCCATAACCTCTGCATTACGTGAGACCACAGCCCCCACGCGTACCCCACACATTGAGTATCTTTTGCTGGATGAATCAATTAGTATCACATTTTTATCAACCCCCTGAAGGCTTAAGACAGAATGTTGTACACGGTTATCGTAACAAAAATCGCTGTAGACCTCGTCTGACATCAAAAAGATATCATGTTTGAGGACCAAATCTCTAAGCGAGAGCATCTCTTCCTGCGAGTAAAGGTAGCCCGTTGGATTGTTGGGGTTACAGATAAGTATGGCACGTGTGGCTGGGGTGATTAACTTTTCAAGTTGGGCAATGGGTGGCAAAGCAAAGTTCTCCTCAATACGCGATGTTACTGGCACAATTTTGACTTGTGCCTCGATGGCGAAGCTATTGTAGTTGGCGTAATAGGGCTCTGGTACTATGATTTCATCACCAGGGTTGCAAACAGCTAACATAGAAAGTAGTATGGCCTCAGAACCACCAGTGGTCACTACAATATTGGTGTAATCCACCATTTTGCCTTGTGCACAATAGAAGGTGGCCAAGGCTCGACGATAACTCTCAATACCTGCCGAATGAGTGTATTCAATAACCTTTTCATCCAAATTCCGTATAGCCTCCATCGCTAGCTCTGGGGTGTGAATATCGGGCTGGCCTATATTCAGATGGTATACTTTGATACCACGTCTTTTAGCCTCTTCGGCAAAGGGAACTAATTTACGAATTGGAGAGGCTGGAATCACCTGACCTGTTTTTGATATTTCAGGCATAGCTTATTTTGTTGTTTGGAATCCATACTACCCTCATTAGCACCATCTCCCTTCTGAGTAGAGTGTCCCAAATGTGGTCTGAAAGAACCAATTACGATAATTTTTATTATATTTCTGACGTAACAAATGTAATGTTTTTTATCTTTGTAAAATAATTAAAAGACTGTTTTTATGAAGAATTTTTACAGTTGGATACCCAACGCTTTGACCTCGTGCAACTTACTATGCGGTTGTTTAGCTATTACTTTTGTTTTGGATGGCTCTTTCGAGTTGGCTTTTTGGGCTGTGATGGTCGCTGCCATCTTTGATTTTTTCGATGGGCTTGTTGCCAGAATGCTTAAAGCTTATTCTCCTTTGGGGGCTGATTTGGATTCACTGGCCGATATGGTGAGTTTTGGTGTGGCACCAGCTATGGCTGTCTTTGCGCTTATGCAGGGTGCCACAGGGGCCATTACCTATCTTAATTATTGTGCATTTTTGTTGGCTGTCTTTGCGGCACTGCGCTTGGCTAAATTTAACATCGACACGCGTCAGAGCGAGGAGTTTAGAGGTCTTCCAACTCCAGCTATGTCTATGTTTTTCATGTCATTGGCTGTTGTCTATGGCGATATATGTGGTGCCAATTCTCTATTTGGAGCCTCTATTTTGGGTTCTTTGGTAGCCCTGTTTTGCGGATTGATGGTGTGCGATATGCCTATGTTTAGTTTTAAGTTTAAAACTTTTTCAATCAAAAAAAATCTGCTTAGATACATTTTTGCCATCATTTCCGTTATAATAATCGTTTGGTTTTCTATTGCAGGTGTGGCTATCGTGATTTTGATATATATCTTGATTGCTATGACGTTAGCTGTACTGAAAGCTATGAAATAGCTAGTTATTAAAAAATTTGCGTATCTTTGTCCCCGAAGATTGATTGAATGTTGAACAAAATAATAGTACGGCGTGCGTTTTTACTTTCGCTGCTCTTGGTGGGCAGTGTGTTTTGTCGAGCACAAGTTACGCCACCAGGTTTTGGCCAGATGGGCAACAATATTCCAGGGCAACAGATTGGTTATCAGAATCAAAATCCGAGTGGGACCATTGATAACAATGCCAAAAAAGTGGAGGATACCACCAGCAAAAAGAAACGTTTGCGAAAGCCTTTGGAGTCGTTCTATTTTGACGATTCGCTCCGAGCCACACGCATTTTTGCGTGGTCGGTCAATCCAGCTTTCAACGATGTGACTCGCAAATTGGTAGATACGCTCCTTGACAGTTTTCAGGTTGATTATGGTTTTCAACGTTATGGTGTAGGACAGGCTTCGTTGGGTAATTTAGGTGGAGCCACCATTCCGCTGGACTATTTTCAACGGCCCAATTACAGCAATTTTTCATTTGTGCAGGCTTGGGATAGCTTTATTATGACTCCTGAGCGAGTGCTTTTTTATAATGCAAAGGTGCCTTATTCCCGTTTAAGTTACGAGATGTCGGGGCAGACAAAATTAGAGGAGCAGTTACTCCATTTTGTTATCTCGCATAATATATCACCTTCAACAACGGCTCATTTGGTCTACCAGGCCGATGGTACAAAGGGGATGTATATGAATCAAAAGGCTTTGGATAGGTATTTTATGGTCAATGTGGCCCATACAGGTAAACGCTATGCCATCCATGGAGGCTATATCTACAACCACGGTAATGTGGACGAGAATGGGGGGATAAAAAACGACAGAGAGATTACTGATACTATTTTGCCCTCAACCGATAGGGTGGCTGTGTGGCTCAAAAACGCCAACAATACCTACCGTGGTCATACATTTTGGTGGACACAATCTTACGGTATTCCGCTGCGTAAGCAACGAGAGCAAGAACTTACCATTCAAAAGATACCAACCATATACATAGGTCAATCTTTTGACTACACCATATTTAAGAAAGTCTATACAGCTAAGGGTGATACGGCCCTCTTTAAAAAGACATATATCAGTGAAGACAATAGTTACGACTCTATTTCACAAACTCTGGCCGATGTAAAGTTCTTTGCCCAGATTCAGCCCTATAACCGAGATGGTGTCTTGGGGTTGATTTCGGCAGGTATAGGTAGTGAGTTTGCCACTTACTACAACGAGGTGCCCACAAACTACCAGAATCAGTATGGTCAGGGTGGTCGCCAGAATCGTAATTCGACCTATATTTATGGTGGGGTTAACGGCAAGGTTAGTAAATACCTTGATTGGCAGGCCAATGTGAAGTATTATTTACTTGGTTACCGGAGTCAAGATTTTTCGGCCACTGGTGCTTTACGTTTAAGTGCTTATATTAAAAAGAAGCCTTTAACGCTTGACGTTGGGGCAACCTTCTCGCTCACTACGCCCGATTTTTGGGCGCAAAGCTACTTCTCGAACCACTATGCGTGGTCGAATGCTTTCACCAAAGAGAGCATTATGAACCTCACGGCCAAATTTTCGGTTCCATCGTGGGGACTCTACATTGGCGGCGAATATTCGATACTTGGCAACAAGGTATACTATGATGGTAATTGTATGCCAGTTCAGAGTTCTGCTGCGGTATCAGTATTGGGGTTGTATCTACAAAAAGATTTTCGCGCAGGCGGATTTCATTTTAATCACAGGGTGCTCGCTCAGTTTAGTAGTGCCCAAGAGGTGGTACCGGTTCCTCTATTGAGTGCTTATCTGAGTTACTATTTCAATTTTGCGGTTGTTAAAAATGTGCTCTCGATGAATGTGGGTATTGATGGTCGGTATAATACACGTTATTATGCCCCTGGATATAACCCTTCAACGGCGCGGTTTTTCAACCAAAGAGAGAAACAACTCGGTAATTACCCATACTTAGACGCCTTTGTGTCGGCTAAGTGGAAGAGACTCCGTATTTTGCTTAAATTGCAACACTTCAATGCCAACTTGTTGGGTAATCAGGAGTATTTTCAAGTGCTCCACTATCCTCAGAACCGCATGATGTTCAAAATAGGTATCTCTTGGTCTTTTTATAACTAAACTGTAGCAAAGGAGGCTGGCCCGATCAAATTTCATTCATATGAATTTTACAACAAAAAAAGTATTAACAGTTGTTCTAATTTCTTTATTTGCCGAGTTTACCTTTATTGGCTGTTCTCATCGCTCAGATGATGCGATGTTGCAGTTGGAAAAGGATGCTCAGGATGGTGGTGTGTTGGTTTCGGAGTTTGATCCAATTATGCGCCGTGCTGCTTCTGTGGCCGACATGGATTGGTTATTGCTCAGTGCCATTGCTCATACCGAATCACGTTTTCAAAGTGATGTTCGCTCCTCGGTTGGAGCCATCGGGATTATGCAGGTGATGCCTTCGGTGGCACGGAGTTTTGGTGTTTCGCCAGAGGAGGCTAAAAATGCCGAGGTTAATGTGGCATTGGCCATTAGGGTCCTCAAAAGTTCGGAACAGGGCTTGCGACTTAATGCAGCCTCGGAACGCGACCGTATTAGTATTATTTTGGCTTGTTATAACAATGGTATCGGTAATGTGCTGGAGGCTCGCCGTCGTGCGGCTCAGGCAGGTGTTGACCATAATAACTGGCAGCAACTCAAAAAGTTCGCTCCAATTAGTGGCACCCAAACGCCAGCTTTTGTTAACCAAGTTTTACAAAAATGGGAAGAATATAAAAAAATGTATAGTTAATTAATTTTTTTTATATACCTTTGTCCAAACAAAACAGGAACAGATGAAACTATCTTCTTTATATTCGTATTCCTTTTACTTCTTTTATCAAGGAGCGTGTGGTCGTATGAGTATAAATTAGTTAGCTACAATACTAACAAATAATTACAAAAGCCGACCTTCATTACAAGGGTCGGCTTTTTTAGTGATAATATTATGGAAAAATTACGTGTGGCAATTCAGGGTATTGAGGGGTGTTTCCACCATGTGGCAGCCACTAATTACTTTGGACATAGAGATTTAGAAATAATTGAGTGTCCAACCTTTAGAGCCACGGCCAGAGAGTTGGAGTGCCAAGGGGCCGATGTGGCGGTGATGGCCATAGAGAACTCCATTGCGGGTAGCATTCTGCCTAACTACAATATTCTCCAGAACAGTGCTCTCAAGGTTGTAGGCGAGACCAATCTTTATATCAAGCAAAACTTATTGGTGCTGCCAGATGCCACTCTTGAGGATATACGCGAGGTGCAGTCACACCCCATTGCTCTTCAACAATGTTTAGACTACTTGGATAATTTTCCGCAGTGGCGTCAGGTCTCGACACAAGATACAGCCTTCAGTGCACGTGAGGTGGCGCGTATGGGTGATAAGGCTGTGGCGGCCATAGCTGGCGATTTGCCAGCTCAATTGTGGGGGTTGAAAATTATTGAGCCAGAAATAAACACCATAAAAAACAACTACACCCGATTCTTGGTACTCACGCGACGCGATGATAATAGATGGAATTCTAAGGATATAGACAAAGCTTCACTCCATTTTAAGGTTAGCCACCAGCGTGGTTCATTGGGGCGGGTACTTAAATGTATGGAGCTCTACGAGATGAATATGACCAAATTACAGTCGTACCCAATTCCTAGCGACCCGTTTCGCTATATTTTTCACCTCGACATGGAGTTTAGCTCAGTGGAGCAGTACCGTGCAGCCATACAGCTAATGAGCCACCACAGTCAGGAACTTACAATTTACGGAGAATATCTCTCTTACAAATAATAAAATGAAGACAGTAACAATAATAGGAACAGGCCTTTTAGGTGGTTCGTTAGCTTTGGCCCTTAAGGACAAATCATTGGCCGAATATGTTGTGGGCGTTGATGCCTGCCCTGAGAATCGTGTTGCGGCCCTGCAACGAGGGCTGGTTGATGAATTTATGCCTTTGGATAAAGCGGTGGAGATAAGTGACTTAATAGTACTTGCAATTCCTGTGGATGCCATACCGCTGGAGGCTGTTAAGATTCTTAATAAGGTTAATTCTCAGGTGGTTATGGATATGGGCTCAACCAAAGGCGAGCTCTGTGAGGTGATAGGTAAGCATCCGAGGCGTGGCCGTTTTGTGGCCTCTCATCCTATGTGGGGTACCGAGAAGTCAGGGCCTATGGCTGCCGAGCATGGGGCTTTCACTGGGCGTGCTGTTGTGATTTGCCAAAGTGAGCGTTCAGATGCCGATGCCATCGCCATAGTCGAGAATCTATACACACAGTTGGGTATGCCAATTAAATATATGCAGCCAGAGGATCACGATATGCACACGGCTTATATCTCACATATCTCGCATATCACCAGTTATGCCTTGGCGCTTACGGTGTTGGAGAAGGAGCGCGAAGATTCTCAGATTTTTGATTTAGCCAGTGCTGGTTTTGCCACCACAGTGCGTTTGGCCAAGAGCTCACCCTCAATGTGGACACCTATTTTTCTTAAAAATAAGTATAACGTACTGGATGTGTTGCGCGAAAATATCCACCAACTTCAGATTTTTCGCAAACTGATTGAGCAGGACGATGCCAAAGGTATCGAGGCGCTCATTACCAAAGCCAATGGAGTAGGACGAATATTATAATTAAATATAGAACATTATGTCAAAATTAGATTTACGGGCTCATCGCCCAATGATAATTTCGGGACCTTGTAGTGCCGAGACTGAGCAGCAAACTATGGACACTTGTACGGCGTTGGCCGCTTCAGGGAAGATAGATATTTTGCGTGCTGGTATCTGGAAGCCGCGAACTTCGCCAGGTGGCTTTGAGGGAATGGGTATTCAGGGGCTCAGGTGGATGGCCGAGGCTAAGGCACAAACCGGGCTACCCATTGCTGTGGAGGTTGCCAATGCCAAACATGTTGAGAGTGCGCTGGCCTTTGGCGTGGATGTACTTTGGATAGGGGCTCGCACCACGGTCAACCCCTTTTCAGTGCAGGATATTGCTGACTCCTTGCGGGGGTTGGATATGCCAGTATTGGTCAAAAATCCTATGAACCCCGACCTGGGGCTCTGGGCTGGAGCAGTGGAACGTCTGCGGAAGGTTGGCATTGAGAATGTGGGGCTTATTCATCGTGGTTTTTCGAGCTTTGGTATCAGTCAATATCGTAATGCACCAATGTGGCACTTGGCCATCGAGATGCGTCGTCGTATGCCAGAGATACCTATCTTTTGCGATCCATCGCACATTTGTGGTAACCGTGAATTATTACAGGGCGTGGCTCAAGAGGCTGCTGATTTAAATTATGACGGATTAATTGTCGAGAGCCATTCTTGTCCTGCTCAGGCGTGGAGTGATGCCTCGCAGCAACTCACTCCAACAGATTTGATAACTATGCTTGATTCAATTGTTTGGCGCAAGGAGGTGGCCGAAAAGCCAGAGTTTCAACAGTCCCTAGATATGTTGCGCTCGCAAATTGACCAGTTTGATGCTGAGGTTTTTTCGCTGCTAGGCAAGCGTATGCAGGTGGCCGAACGCATAGGTGAAATTAAGCGTGACAATGGAGTGATGATTCTTCAGGCTGCTCGCTGGGACGACATCGTAAAGCGCATTCTCGATAACTCCAATCAACTGAATCTTAGCCGAGAGTTCCTCTCTATTCTGCTTAATTCTATCCACATGGAGAGTATTGCGCATCAAAATAGTGTGATGAACAAAAGATAAACTGTTTATTCCAAAACACAATCAAGGCACTTACTCTTACCCCATTGAGGTGAAATTAAGCGCCTTGATTGTGTTCTAAGGGTGTCTATTTCTTGAGAGAAACGTCGGCGAATTCTATGTTGGTCTCCTCGGCCGAGAGCATTTCTTCCAATCCCTTGGAGTATAGTTTCATAGCGCGACGACTCATACCCATACTTGAAAAACCGCCATCGTGGTAGAGGTTCTGCATGGTTACCTTTTTGGTTAAATCAGAGAAGAGAGTTATCACATAGTCAGCGCAATCTTCAGCCGTGGCATTACCCAGCGGTGACATACGTTTTGCAAAGTCCATTAGGCCGTCCAGCCCCATCACTCCGCTACCAGCCGTGGTTGGCGTAGGTGATTGCGAGATGGTATTAACCCTAATCTTCTTTTCGCGCCCCAGGATATAACCGAATGAACGGGCGATGGACTCCAGTAGAGCCTTAGCATCGGCCATGTCGTTGTAGCCATATAGCGTACGTTGGGCTGCAATATAAGATAGGGCCACAATGGAGCCCCAGTCATTCAAAGCATCCTTTTTACGTGCTACCTGCATCACTTTATGGAACGAAATAGCCGAAATATCCAGTGTTTTTTGTAGATAGTCGTAGTCCAAATCGTCATATTTGCGTCCTTTGCGCACGTTGGGCGACATTCCAATGGAGTGAAGTATGAAGTCAAACTTGCCACCAAAGTGTTTCATGGTCTGGTCAATCAGATTCTCCAAATCGGCAACCGAAGTGGCATCAGCAGGTACGAAAATAGTCCCTAGCTCTTCGGCTAGTTGAGCTGTACCACCCATACGGGCGGCCATTGGGGTGTTGGTGAGTACTAACTCTGCCCCTTCGGAGGCAGCACGTTGAGCCACCTTCCATGCTATGGATTTTTCGTTCAAGGCTCCGAAAATGAGCCCTTTCTTCCCTTTAAGTAAATCGTACATAACTTCTTCTTTTTTATGATTTAGTGAAATACTCTTATTTCAAAGAGTTGATAACCGTGGATAGTTTTTCAAAAATCTCTTCGATTGTACCTGTGCCGTCAATGGCGGTGTATTTGCCTTGTGCTTTGTAGAACTCGGCCACAATGGCGGTCTGAGCTTTGTAGGTGTCGATACGGTTTTGAATAATCGTTGGGTCTTGGTCATCCTTGCGGCCGCTAACCAAGGCGCGCTTGGTGATACGGTTGATAATCTCGTTATCGGGAATCTCCATGGCAATCATTACCGTTACCGATAGACCACGTTCAACCATTATCTTATCAAAGGTTTGAGCCTGAATGGTAGTACGAGGAAAGCCATCGAAGATAACACCCTGGGCCTTGGAATTTTGGGCCACGTAGTCGGCCACTATGCCGCACACCAAATCATCACTGGCCAGTCCGCCACCTTCCATTTGTGCTTTTGCTGCCAGCCCCAAAGCGGTGCCAGAGGCAATTTGCGAACGAATAGCATCACCAGTTGAAAGATGTAGCAGTCCATATTTTTTTTGTAGCAGGTCGGCTTGCGTGCCTTTGCCAGCCCCTGGAGGGCCAAAGAGAACAATGTTTAACATTTTGTATAAAAGTTTTAGTTTATTTACAACAACATTTTCAGTGAGCAAAGATACCACTTTTTGTCGTATCTTTGTGCACAAAATAAATAAAAGAGCTTTATGGCAACAAAAATTTCACAACTTGGGAAGGTAGCATTTACCGAAAGGTTACTGCAAAATTTTAAAGGTGTAAACCACGATGATGCAGCTATTATAGATCGTGGAGAAAGTCTAGAATTGGTTAGTGAGGCGACTTTTTTTGAGGGAGTAGATTTTGATTTGCAATATTTTCCGCTTTCACATTTGGGCTATAAGGCCGTTACGGCAGCTGTGTCGAATATCTGTGCTATGAATGGCACGGCACAGTGGATAACCGTATCCATTGGGCTCTCTTCGCGGTTTATGGTCGAGGATGTAGACCAAATTTACGAAGGGGTTTTTCGTGCCTGCTCGGATTATAAGTTGACCCTTATTGGTGGTAACACCTCTGCTTCACTCACGGGACTTACCATAGCTATCAGCTGCATAGGCCAGACAGAGAAGTCAAGAGTGACGCTTCGTAGAGGGGCTTGTAATACTGATATAGTATGTATTACAAGTGATTTAGGGGCAGCCTATATGGGCTTGCAACTACTTGAGCGCGAAAAAAGGGCTCTCAAGGGTAATGATGGCGTGCAACCGCAGCTCGATGGCTACAAATACATATTGGGTCGTCAGCTTCACCCCATGGCACGCATTGACGTAGTGGAATCTCTTAGCAAAGAGGGGATTCAACCTACATCAATGATTGATATAACTAAGGGGTTGGCATCGGCTGCTCTTCATATATGTAATCGCTCGGAGTGTGGTGTGCGTCTCTATTTGGAGCGTCTGCCTATAGCTCCCGAGACCTTCCGCATGGCCGAGGAGTTAGGTGCTGACCCCGTGGTGGCCGCACTTAATGGGGGTGATGACTACGAACTGATGTTCACTGTACCGCTTGATATGCACAAGCAGGTGGCTCAAATGGGTGGTATCGATATCGTGGGGCATATTACAACCCAAGAGAAGGGTGCAGCTCTGATAAGCCCAGATGGTTCCGAAATATCACTTACCTCGCCAGATTTTACTGCTGCTGAATAATTGTGGAGAGATTTAATTAGTCAAATATTTGACTAATTAAAATAAAAACTATTATCTTTGTAGCCAAGAAATTGGATACAGATGGAGAATTATCAATCGGCTCGGGAGCTTATTTTGCAGATGCTCAAGACGCGAATGGCATTTAGACAGGCTTTGCAACACCTTCTTCGGGACAATAATGTGGAGATGACTTTTGAAATGTTGCAGATAATGACTTGCCTGTGGCACGAACAGGGGGTGAGTCAACAGATGCTGGCCGAAAAAACATCCAAAGACAAAGCTTGTCTGACCAACCTGATGTCAAATCTTGAGAGAAGAGGGTGGGTAACTCGCCAGGTCGACCCTGCCGATGGGCGCAATCGGTTGGTCTATCTCACCCCCCAGGGGCAGGTGGCTAACGACCATATTCGTCCCCTTATCAAAGAACTGTATTGTCAGGTCGGGCAGCAGATGGGCCTTAATCAGGTTCATGAGTGTATCAATCAATTAAAAAAATTGGATGAAATACTTGGTCAATTATAATCTGAAAGTTTTATTTTATGGTCTCCTGTTTTTTTGGGGACAGCAAGTTGTTGCTCAAGAGAGCTCCCGTGAATTATCGATAGATGAACTTTTTGAGATAGGCATTGAAAATAGTCTACAACTTAAAGCCTCTAAGATAGAGGAGGTGATAGCCGATGAGCAACAAAGAACTGCTCTTACTGAGCGATTACCAAGTCTACAAATAGGGCTTAGTGCGGGGCTAATCGGTCAACCAACTATTTTTGAACAGGGGCTCTCGCATCCTACATATCCCACCACCCCCAATTGGTCACAGAGTTATGGGATTGTGCTCAATCAGCCTATTTATCAAGGTGGTAGGATTCAGTATAATATCCAAAAGGCCGATATTCAAAAGCAGGTGGCCGCTTTAGCTTCGACCAACAACCAAGCAAAAGTAAAGTTGCTTTTATTGGAGCAGTATGTGGCCCTGTTTAGTTATTACAAAGAGTGCGATGTGCTTAGAGAAAATATTACTGAGTCGGAGAGGCGGCTAACAGATATTAGGCGTATGCGTAAAGAGGGTGTGTTGACCCTAAATGATGAGTTGCGTAGTGAACTACAACTTACCAACTATAAACTCTCCTTGCAGGAGGCGCAACATAGTATTACATTGGCCTCAATTCGGCTAGATATTATGTTGGGGTTGGATGAGTCTCTGCTTATTATTCCCGATACAATAATACTACACCAAAAATTTGACTTGCAAGATTATGAATCTTATTTGAGTGAGGCCTATGAAAATTATCCTGATATGCAGATTGCCCGCCGCAACACGCAAATGGCCCAAACCCAAACAAAACTAGCCAAGGCCGACTATCTACCATCACTATCGCTTCATGCCGACAATACACTTGCCCGTCCAATGTCCACTTCTTTGGCCGATGTGTATAACAATAGATGGAATATTGGGCTAAGCCTTAGCTATAACCTCTCTTCTATTTATCAAAATCGCCACCGAGTACATCAAGCCCAACAGATGGTTCAGCTTAGCCGCAACACACAAGAACAACTCAAACAGGATATTCGCCTTCAGATACGTAGTGCGTATATTCGGCATCAAGAGGCTTTGAATAGGGTAGAGGTACTGACATTGTCGGTGCAACAGGCTCAAGAAAATTATCGAATTGTGCAAAACAGGTACCTCAATCAACTATCTATCTTGACCGACCTTTTGGATGCCAGTAGTGTGCGACTAACAGCCCAACTACAGCTAACCACGGCACGTAGCCAAACAATTTACACCTATTATGAGCTGCAACGTGCGTGCGGCAACCTTTAACTAACTTTGATTATGTCCAATTTACATAATAAACAACACCAACTACGCAGATTAAAAGTTAGGAATATAGTCATTAACACAGTCTGTATAATATTGGTCTTGACTGGTATATCGTGGACGGGTGGTTACTTCTGGAAATATTTCAATTATGAAATCACCAACGATGCAATGGTGGACCAATATATTGCCCCTTTAAATGTTAGAGCTTCTGGATATATTAAGCAGGTGCGCTTTACCGAGCACCAATATGTACACGCAGGCGATACACTTTTGATTCTCGACAATAGTGAGTATCAGATTAAAGTAAAGGATGCCCAGGCCGCACTGATGGATGCTCGTGGAGCCAAGGATGTATTGCACTCAGGTATTCAAACCTCGAAGGTTAACATTGCTATACAGCAGGCTAACATCGCTCAAGCTCAGGCTCAGCTGTGGCAACAAGAACAAGAATACAGACGCTACTCCAATCTTTTGGAGCAAGAGTCTGTCTCGAAGCAACAATACGAACAGGTGAGAGCCAATTACGAGACCACCAAGGCACGATATCAATCTCTGTTAGAGCAAAAGAGTGCTGCCCAATCTCAATATGCCCAAACCAATAACCAGTCCACCAGTGTTGAGGCCAATATCCTGCGTAAGGAGGCTGAACTGGATATGGCCCGACTGAATCTTTCGTACACCGTACTGATAGCACCATATGACGGCTACATGGGACGACGTACGCTAGAGGTGGGGCAGATGGTACAGAGTGGGCAAACTATCTCCTTCTTGGTACGTGGTCTGGATAAATGGATTACGGCTAATTATCGCGAGACACAGATTGCCAATATCTACATTGGACAGAAGGTCCGTATTAAAGTGGATGCCTTTAGTGGGCGAGTGTTTAGTGGTACGGTATCGGCTATTTCTGAGGCCACTGGTTCGAAGTATGCCCTTGTGCCAACCGATAATTCAGCGGGTAACTTTGTCAAAGTTCAACAACGGATACCTGTGCGTATTGAGATAGACGATGCCACCGTTGAGGAGATGGCCAATCTGAGGGCTGGAATGATGGTTCAGACTGAGGCCATAAAAGATAGATGATGGGGGTCAAACTGAATCTACCGACTCGTCCATGGGTTCCCCAGTGGCTGGGCATTGTCACTATGTTTGTGGTAATTTTGCCTACTGTTATGCTCAATGGGGCCTATACAGGGAGTATGGTTGAGGTTAGCAATACTTTAGGTATTCTGAGCGAGGATATCACCTTGGGCTATTATGCCGCATCGGTTGGTATGGCTGTAGCCTATCCTATTGTGCCTAAAATTAGAGCTGTGGTTACGCCTAAGACGCTGATGCTAAGTGATATGTTTCTACAAGTATTGATTAGCCTTGGGTGTGCCCATACCAGCGATATTGATATTATCATCATCTGTAGTTTCTTTGTTGGCGTTCTTAAAGCCTTCATCATGCTCGAATTTATAGTCCAGATTCGTCCATTGTTTAGCCCCAAGAATATAAGAAGTGAATTCTATGCCTATTTCTACCCAATCGTCTTTGCTGGGGGACAAATATCGATGGTCATTACTGCTCAATTGGCCTACTACTACCAATGGCAATATATGTACTATTTTACGATATTGCTCATGCTTATTGCTATGGTCTTTATCTTACTCTTTTTTCGCTATGCCCAAAAGCCAATTTCGTTACCATATCGGGATATCGACTTTAAAAGCATACTTCTTATCTCTTGTGCGCTACTCTTTATGATATATGTATTTACCTATGGTAAGGCACTCGATTGGTTTAACTCAACTAAAATTCAAATTTATGCTGTGGCCATACCCATACTTTTTTACCTTTTTTGGAAACGGCAGCGTACACAAAATAAACCATACATTAGCTTGAAACCCTTGGGCCACCATAAATCGATAATCGGCTATTTTTTTATGGCCTTAGTGATGTTTTTCTCGGCCACTAGTACTTTGGTAATAAGCTATATGAACAGTATTATTCATGTAGATAGTGTCCATGCCAACACTCTGAATCTCTTTTTGTTGCCAGGTTTTATTGTGGGGGCTTTTATCTGTTTCTGGTGGTTCCGTTGGCAGCGGTGGCGTTTTCGTTTTTTGATATCTTTTGGTATGTTTTGTTATGTAATCTACCTGGCTATACTCTATTTTGGGATGGCTCCCAATAGCACCTACGAGATACTTTTCTTACCGATGTTTTTTCGAGGTTTGGGTATGATGATACTTTTTATTGCTTTTGGTATCTTTGTGGTTGAGGATTTAGAGCCACGATTGATGCTCTCCAACGCCTTTTTTCTTATCTCTTTTCGCTCAGTGTTGGCGCCTGTTCTTTCGGCTTCTTTTTTCAACAACATGATATACAGTATGCAAACTAAATATGTGACTATACTCTCCGAGAATATAACTATGACCACCCCTTTGGCTGCCGACCGCTACAACCAAGCTTTGAGTAGTGCCCTGGCACAAGGCCATGAATTTAGTCAGGCCAGCCAAGTGGCAACCAATAGCCTCAATTTACTACTTCAACAACAAGCACTGCTTTTGGGGCTGAAGTCTCTTATTGGCGGTGTGCTGATAATGGCACTGGTCATTGCCATCATATCGCGTTTCATACCATTCCACAAAACAATAAAGGTGGCAGTGGTAAAAACAGGCGACGATATGGTATAAAATTTTTATTTGTCGCAGATTATATCTATAATTGTAATTAAAATAGTTAATTTCTATGGAAAGATTTATAATGGCCTCGGGTGTGGCCACTCGTTATGCTGATTTTGGTAAAGGTGAAAAGGTGGTGGTACTTTTGCATGGCTATTTGGAGGCGATAGAAGTTTTCGATAGTTTTGCTGGAGAATTAGGTAAAACCTATCGCGTAATTTGTATTGATTTGCCAGGTCATGGTTTAAGCGACTGGGGGGGTAAAGAGGCTATAACGGTTGACTTTAGTGCCTCGGTGGTGGCCTCTGTACTTGAGAAAGTTGGTATCATGCAGGCGTCTGTGGTGGGTCACTCGATGGGGGGATATGTGGCGGTGGCCTTGGCCGAGAACTACCCTCAGTTAGTAAGCCACTTGGTTCTGCTCCACAGTTCTCCAGCAGGCGATAGCCAGGAGAAAAAAGAGTGTCGTCAGCGTGAAATAGAGCTTATCCAAGCGGGTAAAAAAGAGCTTTTGGCCACGGTCAACCCTGCCAAAGGTTTCGCTAAGATTAACCATAAAAGGTGTGCGGAGTTGATTGAAAATTTACATGAACAGGTGATGATGACCGATGATAAGGCCATTGTTGCCACCCTTTGTGGGCTTATGGAACGTAAAGATAGAAGCGAGTTTTTTGCCACAACAAACATTCCATGTCTTATGGTCTTCGGCACCGATGATAACTATATTCCTCGTGAGGCTGCCCAGACGATGATTGAACGTTTTCCAAAGGCCAAGTATGAATGGGTGGAGATGGCAGGCCACTCCAGCTTTGCTGAACAACCTTCACGTGCAGCGGAGATAATCCGCAATTTTATTCCGCTTTAGCGCCTTTTTACCTCCACTACCTTTATCGCCTTGAGTGGACAGTTGAACCATGAGCTATAAGGGTAGCGGTGGAGTGAAAGCCCTATATGATAATCCCCAGTTGGTATGGTGGGGATGATGATTCTAGTGTACTCCTTCACAGAGCCGTGAGCCGGTAAAACCGTGGATTTTATCTCCACTGGTACATCATAGGTCGTAAAGCGGCCTATTTTGAATAGGGCCTTCAACTTAAATCCCCCATCGCCAGTGAGTGGAATATCGAAATCATAAGGGTTATTTATAGTGAGTTCCAGTGGAAGGTTATCCTGCGTTAGCACTTTTTCGGGCATAGTGTACTCGATGGATACTCTTCGTGTGGGAATATAGAAATCCACCGTGTCATAATAGATGCCATAACGCCAAATGGATTGATAAAAATATCGGTCGGCCAACTCTTTTTCTGAAAGAGAGTTGTGTGCTTGGTCTGATATTTCTAAAGCCACTTTTTGTCCGTAAAGGTGCGAATCCATATCTATATACTGGTAGTGGCTACTGCGTGCATAGATGTTTGGTAGAGCATAGCTTGGGTTATGACCATAAAAATTAAGTTTGCTTGAAAGGACATAGTTTCCAGATGAGATAAAGGGTCTTTGACAGAGTGTGTCAGCAAATGCTGTGTAAGAATGTTTGTTGTTATAGACCTCTAACATAGATCCACTACCAGAGTAGACCATTATGACGATACGTCCCACAAAGATGATAACCACAAAAATATAACCTGCTTTGTAGAGATAGTGGCGAAGCCTGGGGCGAGAGCCGCAGCCTCGTACTACAAAATAGAGCAGCGGGAAACATAGAGGAATAAGCCATTGTGGCTGAACATGATATTTTGTGGTGCTCCAAAGAAAAAAGAGTAGAAATCCCCAAGTGATAACCTTGAGAGCCTGCTCTAGGTGGTCCTTGGATTTGTCCTTGACAAGTAGAATCAAGAACACAAACACCACCAGCGGATTAAAGGTGACACAGAAATTAACGATGTAGAGCCAAACATTCTCCCACTCGAAGTCACCAGTGCGAGCCGATAGGTGGTAACGGAATGAGACCCAATCGTGGTTGTACTGCCACAGCAGATGTGGCATAAAAAGTAACGATGCCACACCAACGGCCACCCAAAATCGCCAGTTGCGCAGCATCCCCAAATTCGACAAGACAATAAAAGCGAGAATTAACACTCCGTGATACTTGGCGTAGCCCAGTAGAGCCATGCTCGCTCCAAAGAGCAGTGTCCCAAGTATCCAATTGGCTTGTTCATTGGTGAATTTTTTATAGGACCATAAAACCAGTGCCACGCAAAACATAAGTGGGGCATCAGGGGTAATGATAAAACCATAGAGTTGAATTAGAGGCACAGAAAAGGCAACCAAAAAGTAGATTAGAGCTGTTCGGTAGGTCGATGTTTGGGTGCGAACCAAGGTCCAAAATAGGTAGAGGTAGAGCGGTTGCAATAGTATGCTAAAAAGTCTAACCCCCAATTCGGTGTCACCAAAAAGAGCCACCCCGGAGGCAATCAGTGGAGCAAACATAGGTGGGTGGTCATAGTATCCCCATTCAAGGTCCTTTGCCAAGACCCAATAATAAGCCTCGTCGTTGGTCAGCTCTAAAAAGATGCCTTGGAATATATTAAAAACGCACCATAACAAAAGAAGTATGGCCAAAAAGAGGTTTGGGTTAGATTTTATCCATTTCATAATGCAAAAATAGCTATTTTTGCATTATGATAAAATACGAAAGACGAATTTTAGCCAATGGCTTAACCGTTTTGGCACATACGGATGGCTCTACACCTATGGCATCGGTCAATGTTCTCTACAAAGTAGGGTCTAAAAATGAGAATCCAGATGCCACGGGTTTTGCCCATCTATTTGAACATCTTATGTTTGGCGGCTCAAAGAATGTTCCAGATTTCGATACTCCAATCCAAGAGGCTGGGGGCGAAAATAACGCCTTCACCAACAACGATTATACTAATTATTATATCACTCTGCCCAAAGAGAATATTCAGACGGCTCTATGGGCCGAGAGCGACCGTATGGCCTCTCTGAACTTCGATGAACGTTCCCTTGATGTGCAACGCAAGGTGGTTGTCGAAGAGTTTGCCCAACGCTATCTAAATCAGCCATATGGTGACACCTGGTTGTTGCTTCGCCCACTGTGCTACAAGGTACACCCATATCAATGGTCCACAATAGGCAAGAGCATAGACCACATTCGTGGGGCAAGTATGGAGCAGGTGCGCGCTTTTTTTTACCGTTATTACTGCCCTGCAAATGCGATTCTATCTATTGCTGGTAACTTTTCCACTGATGAGATTTTTGAACTGGCTGAGCGATGGTTTTCGGATATACCTTCATCCGCAGCTCCGCAAGATGTGATTGAGCAAGAACCAGTCCAGACTGAGCAGCGGATATTGGTGGTTGAACGCGATGTGCCATCGTCAATGATATATATAGCTTTCCCCATTGGGGGCAGGGCCACACGAGAGTATGTGGTGTGTGATGTGATTTCAGATTTACTGAGTAATGGAACCTCCTCTAGGTTATATCAGCGACTTATTAAACAGAAGAGTCTGTTTTCGAGTGTGAATGCCTATGTGACTGGCGAAATTGATGCTGGGCTTTTTGTGCTCACTGGGAGTTTACTCGATGGTGTTAGTTTTGAGGTAGCCCAAAAGGCCCTTTTGCAGCAGATGGAGGAGTTGAAGAGTGTGGCGGTTAGTGATTACGAACTTCAAAAAGTTAAAAATAAGTTTGAGGCCAACGATATTTATAGCCAAATAAATGTACTCAGTAAGGCTATGAATCTGGCGTTCTTTGAGTTTGTGGGCGATGCCTCGCTTATTAACGCCGAGGTGAGCGACCACAATAGTGTTACGCAAGAGGAGATTTTCGCCACTTGTGCTACCCTTTTTACCCCAGAGCATAGCAATATTCTCCATTATCAAGCCAAACCAACCGATGAAAATAGATAGAACTACACCACCAGCCCTAATTTTACCAACCAATTTGTCGCTGCCACAGCAAAAGCTCCATACCACCGCCACAGGCATCTTACTTCACACTATTGAGGTCCTTGAACAGCCAGTAGTGCGGCTAAGTCTGGTCTTTAAGGTTGGCTCTATGCATCAGAATCATCCATTTGAGGCCAGTACTATGCTCAATATGCTCTCTGAGGGGAGTCTTAGTATGAGCTCTGCCGACATGGCCAAAGAGCTTGATTTTTATGGTGTTGAATATGAGTGCTCGATTGACCGCGATTTTTCGATGATAACTGTCAGCTGTTTGAGTAAGTTTTTGCCTGAGACTTTGGGTCTCTTGGAAGAGATAGTTCTAAGGCCAGCTTTTTTGGTGTCTGAGCTCGATATATACAAAACTAAGAGGAAACAACAGTTGCGTATGGAACGTCAGAGACCATCTTATATGGCTCGTGAACTTTTTACCGTGGCCATTTTTGGAGCCGACCATCCGTATGGTGTTGTGAGTCAAGAGGAGTGTTATGACACCTTGACATCGGACAACTTACGCGAATTTTATCAGCGTTATTTTGGAGCCGAAAATTGCTTTGCAGTGGCTTCAGGCTTTTTGCAACAAACAGAGATTGCACTCATTTGTGGCTTTTTAGAGAAGATACCTCATGTAGTGCCATTTACATGTTCTTATCTTGAGCAACCAGTCTCAGTATCGCGTTCGGTATTAAGTCGTCCCAATGATGTTCAATCTTCGTTGCGCATTGGTAAACTTCTTTTTCCTAAGGGACACCCAGATTACAATGGGATGCAACTTTTAGTGATGGTATTGGGCGGCTACTTTGGCTCACGTTTGGTCCAAAATTTACGCGAAGAGCATGGATATACCTACGGAATCTACTCAACTATAGCTACTTTGCGTTACGAGGGTTATTTGGCCATCGCCACCGATGTCTCTTCTGAATTTACAGCTGCGGCCGTTAAACAAATTTTTATTGAGATAGAGCGGTTGCGTACTCAAAAAATTGACTCTGATGAGCTTATTATCGTAAAAAATATGATTGTGGGTGAGCTGATGCGCGTTTTAGACGGTCCATTTGGCATTGCAGATGTTATTGTAGAAAACATAGAAAGTGACCTTCCAGCTGATTATTTTAACCAGTTTTTACAAGATGTTAAGCAGTGCACACCAGAGTACTTACAATCTTTAGCAATAAAATACCTTAATCCAGATAGCTTTACCACCGTTATTGTGGGACGGACAGAATAGGCAACTCAATAATTGGAATATCGGTATAACGTTGAAGATAGTCTGTTGTGCCTGCTGTAAGAGTTGGGTCTGATTCTGGATAGTGGTTGAAAATCATTGTTTTAACCTCTATTCCTCGGTTTTTGCATACCTCCAGAGTAAGCAGAGTGTGGTTTATGGAACCAAGACGTGCACTGGTAACTACTATGGTTTCAAGATTTTGGTTTTTAATATAATCGGCTGTGGTTTGTTTTCCGTTGATTGGCACCAATAGACCTCCCGCCCCTTCAATGAGCACAACATCATATTTATGGCTGAGAATCTTGGTTGAATTTGTGATTTTATCCAAGTCTATTACTCTGTTATCCAGAGTAGCAGCCAAATGTGGTGAGCATGGGAAGTGAAAAATTTCGGGACACGTTGTTCCATCTTTGTCCTCGTCAGTTGGTGCAATACCTTGTAGACGACGGTGTGTTAGTATATCTTCCGAAATTTCGGATGGGTTGCAACCCGTCTGTACAAATTTTTGTGTAATTACGCTAAGGCCTGTGCTTTGTATTAGGCGAGCTAAATACGCTGTAGCATAGCTCTTTCCAGCGTCTGTATCTATGCCAGTAATGAAGTATCGACCAGGTGTGAAAGTTATCATAATTTTTGGGCTATTATAATTATTGGGTGAAAAGTTAATGTTGGGGAGTCGAATTTTTCGATGTATATTTTTTCAAAATTTTGTAGTTTTGATTTTGTCCAAACCACTGGTTCAATAGCATTCACTCCTGTTAACTTTAAGTGTCTAAGTACTTGAGCTCCCGAGGCAAATTGTAATGTCTCGTACCAAGCTTTACTCTCTAAGACCTTAAAGTTATTGGCTTGTAAGATATAAATTAATTGCTCTTGTGAGTGATAAGTTAACCCTTGTCCTGTTGTTGCAAGAATCTCTTTGAAATTGTCAGGCCCAAAGGTTGAAATAGCCAAAATACCTTTCTTAGCAAGGTCAGCAGCGGTTTTTTCTACAAAAGCTGGCATGTCATCAAACCACTGAAGAGTAGACGACGATGCTATAATGTCTTGATTACATGGTATCTCTATTGATTCCCCATCACCTTGAATAAATTCTATTGTTTGCGGTAAATATTTTGCACTCTCGGCCGTAATATCGTTGGCAATCCAATGGCAATTAGGGTATTGTGCTATTAAATTTTTGGTTAGAAAACCTGTACCACTCCCAATTTCAACACCATTCTTAGGAGCCTTAATCCAGCGAGTCAATTTTTGCGCTAAAATATCAGCTATGTTTTTTTGAACGGTAGCTATGGTGTCATAGCTATTCATAGAATGAGTAAATCTATTTATTATTAACTCCTTGTTGTGCTGCATAATACATATCGTTCAATAAAACCTCTCTCTGCAAAAATGTAGTGTGGCATTCCCTCTAAAATTGTACATTTTACACCTTTTTCTTGCCAATATCGCTGTGCTGGCGCTGTGGGGAATATTCGGTCGTTACCGCCTAAAATTGCCTCGTCCCACTGTATCTTAGGCGTATATGGTTTGGCCCCCTCTATGCCTAAAATCTTAAGTTCGCGGCGGCATCCATCCAAATCACGCATCGAATAATGCTGCATATATTCCCTTAGATATTGGCCACACATACGGGTTACAAATTTTACAACACCCTCTTTGATAATACCATTCAATGTAATGGCAAAAGCCCTCGGGTCAATGCCATACTCTTTGTTTATGGGTAGAGGTGAGGCCACAAGGGCAACGGCTCGTGTGAATTTTAACTCTTTAAGAGTCTGTTCAGCTGCCCATACTCCAAAAGACCACCCCACAAGCGTAATATCATTATATAATCTAATATCTGACAAATCAACAGTCATATCCCTGTAATCATACAAACATACAACATCATGTTGGCCAAAACTCTGACCAAACATTACATCCGCCGAAGCTCCCCAGCCCATAGCCATAAGCAAAAGGCGTTCATTACCATCTTTTCTTATCCAATATTTTTGCATAACTCTTTGACTTGTGCTTCACTATGTGCAGCGGTAAGTGAAATTCTTATTCGTTCGGTACCTGCGGCAACGGTTGGTTGACGAATTGCAGTGACCCAAAAGCCAGCGTCTTTGAGTTTTTTTTCCAACTCTATGGCCCGAGAGGCTGAGTTAGCAATTATTGGTACAATTTGGGACCGTCCATCCATGAGTTCAATAAGATGCCTTAGGTGGTCCCTTTCGGCTGAAAATCCAGCTACGCGGTCAATTATGAACTTTGACCATGAAAGGGTAATAGGTGGTAAAGCAGTACTGAATATAACTCCCTTTAATCTATTTATTAATAGTTCTTTATCTAAAGAACTGCATGCTACATATGCTCCAGCTGAGCATATGGCTTTGCCGAGTGTTGCCACCAAATAATCGACACGTAAATTCTTGACCGCGTGACATAAACCTTGTCCTGATTTGCCAAAAATAGCCATTGCATGGGCCTCGTCCACCACCAATGTAAAGTCGAACTCTATTTGCAACTGTGCTAAATCATTGAGTGGAGCTCTGTCGCCATCCATGCTGTAAAGGCTCTCTATAACCACAACTATTCGTTTACCATGGTGTTTAATAAGCATTGTACGTAGGTTTTGCATATCGTTGTGTGCAAAACGAAACCAAGGACAATCGGATAGTTTTAAACCGTCAATCAAACTACTATGTACTAGTTTGTCGGCTAAAATCACGTCTTCACGCGAAGTTATAGCCCTTAATAGAGAGCTGTTAAGAATATATCCACTACTCAAAACTAGTGCAGCTTCTGTCTGCATAAACGATGCAATTGATTGCTCTAATTCATTGTATTCAAACGAGTTCCCAGTCATAAGTCGTGATGATGGATTGCTCATAACCATCTGGTGTGAGCGTGGAAGGCCATCAAAAAATTCATCTTGTAATTCCAGGCGCGAACTAAGACCCAGATAGTCGTTTGATGAGAAATTTACATACTCATGCCCATTGTATATAATCATAGACCCCCTACACTCCGTAGTACGAAGTGTGCGCAAATTACCTTCAGCGAGCAATTTCTTCAGAACCAAAGAGTCTCTATTCAACGTGTGCACCTTCAACCATTTCACACGCTGCGACAGCGTCACATAAATTCACACAGAGTGTTACCTGGTCGGTAAGGCTCCCTATCATCGACGTTGCGTAGTCTCCGTTGACTTGGCATTTGATGCCGTTTTCACGTAATAGACCAGCATCTATATACGCCTCAGGTGGTGAGGAGTATCTCTTGATAACCACTATTTTCATTTCTTATAACTTTAGGTGTGCTTTTGAATATATCTTCTTGTAAACAGTATGCAACATCGTCAGCTAATCCTCCATCTATTATTTGATTGTAATGGCGACAGTGGCGTAGAGCAACTCGTAAATTACCTTTATATTTTATGTATAAATCGGCCATTACCCATGCAAAATCACCTAAATGGTAGCCTTCTAAGGCTAATTCACCAGCCATAAGCCCAGCGCACAAACCATCTTCCATGGTAAAAAAATTCTTACGTCCAGCACAAATGATAACCACATTTAATTGTGTGTCAATCACTTTACGCACTATGGCGCGGGCGTTCAGCAAAGAACCTATATAGAGTTCTGCGGCCTCTTTGGCTACATTGATGGTTCGAGTACCATTAGTGGTGCTCATGATGATTGTCTGTTCTTCAATTGCTTGACGAGTATATTTTAGTGGCGAATTATCTAAATCAAACCCTTCGATAAGTCGTGTCTTGCGTTCGCCACCAAGCAAAGTACTCTCTGGTGACAGTTTATCCTGCAACTCGTGACACTCTTGAATTGAGGTGACTGGAATAATGCGCCTGGCTCCATTTTCCATAGCGGTGCACATAACCGAAGTGGCTCTAAAAACATCAATTACTACGGCTACACACCCCTCAACTCTATCAGGTGTAACCTCTGCTGCTGAGCCATATACTTCTACAGTTCTCATTGGAAAGAGGCCACCATTGCGGCTTTTATGGTGTGAAGTCTATTTTCGGCTTGGTCAAACACTACACTTGCAGGACTTTCAAAAACCTCGTTTGTAACCTCCATTTCGCTGAGGCCAAATTGGTCTAAAATATCTTTGGCCACCTTGGTTTCAGTGTCGTGGAAGGCTGGTAAACAATGCAAAAATTTACAGTTTTTATTGCCAGTAAGTTCCATTACTTTTGCATTAACTTGGTATGGCGTAAGTAGCTCAATGCGTTCCTTCCATAACTCTTTAGGTTCACCCATCGAGACCCAAACATCGGTATAAATAAAATCAGCTCCAGAAACAGCCTTAGCAACATCGGTTGTGATGGTGATTTGTGCGCCATCTTTGCGTAGTTGCCCCACTAGTTCAGAGGCTGGGAAGTAGGATTCAGGTGTGGCGGCAGAGTAGTGCATACCCATTTTTGCACAACCAACCATCAAAGATAAGGCAACGTTATTGTCGGCTGTACCCATAAAACAGACTTTAATCTGTTCTAAAGGTTTGGAACAGTGCTCTTTTATGGTTAATAAATCGGCTAAGAACTGAGTAGGATGAGCCTCATTGGTCAGTCCGTTCCACACAGGGACTCCTGAATAGGTGGCCAGTTGTTCAACAATTTGTTGGCCATAGCCACGATATTCTATGCCGTCATACATACGCCCCAATACGCGAGCGGAGTCTTTTACTGACTCTTTAACATTGATTTGTGAACCCTGCGAACCGATATAGGTGGTAAAAGCCCCTTGGTCGGCTGCCGCCACTTCAAAAGCACAACGTGTACGGGTACTGTCTTTCTCGAAAATAAGCGCGAAATTTTTACCACATAGTGTTTTTAGCTCTCGTCCCTGCTTTTTGTCAGCCTTGAGTTTTTGAGCTAAAATTATAAGATGTTCTATTTCAGCTTTTTTGAGTGGTGCTATTGCAAGAAGATGTCTCATTATAATTTGGATTTTATTATTGCTACGGCCGCTTTTATGGCATCATTCATACCCGAAGGATTTTTCCCTCCTGCCGTTGCGTAGAATGGTTGTCCGCCGCCACCGCCATCAATATATTTGGCCGCCTCGCGTACTATGGACCCTGCATTAAGCCCTAGGGCTACTGCTGACTCGCTGAGCTGTACGGTGAGCATTGGTTTTTGGCCGTAGCAACTACCAAAGACGATGGCCACATCTTTGACATTGTTTTTAATTTCCACAGCACAGTAACGAATAGATTCGGGAATAATGTCTACCAGCTTGGATATAATACTAAAGCCGTTTACTATTTCGGCATCATTTGTAAATTCGTCAATCAGGTATTTATCACGTGCGGCACGTACCTGGTCGAGTTTTTGGGCTACTTCGGCATTCTCGTGCGCCATTTTTTCAATACTCTCCACGAATTTATTACTGCCTAAAGCTTTACTTAGTTGAGTGAGCATATCGGTTTGAGAGTAACCCTGTTCCTCGGCGCGCAAGCCAGTGATTGCCTCTATACGACGAATGCCAGCCGACGAAGAACCCTCGCTTGTGATTCTAAAAAGACCAAGATTACCTGTAGCACGGCTATGGATACCTCCGCATAGCTCTACGCTATTGCCAAAGCTAATTACACGTACCGTTTGGCCATATTTCTCACCAAAGAGCATCTTGGCTCCTGTAGTGCGAGCCTGCTCCATTGGGCAATCTCTCTGTTCGGACAGCGGGTGGTTTGCCCGAATTTGTTCATTAACTAAATATTCCACATGACGTAGTTCTTCGGCGGTGACTTTTTGAAAGTGTGAAAAATCGAAACGTAAATAGTCTGGTGTAACCAACGACCCTTTTTGCTCAATATGCTGACCTAAAACTTTGCATAGGGCATCGTGAAGCAGGTGAGTGGCTGTGTGGTTGGCAGCACTCATATCGCGGCGTTGGGTATTGACCACCGCCTCAAAACTCACAGCCATATTCTCGGGCAGAACTTCAACAATATGTACCGTTAGGTTATTCTCTTTTAGGGTGTCAACGATGGCTATTTTTTCGTTGTTCGACTCAATATAGCCAGTGTCGCCCACTTGTCCGCCACTGTTTCCGTAGAAAGGGGTGAAGTCGAAGACCAGTTGATAGATGGTTTTGCTCTTGCTTTTCACGCGGCGGTAGCGCGCAATACGGACCTCGTATTTAGAGTAGTCGTAGCCCACAAATTGGCTGTGGGTAATGGGTATTAGTTCAACCCAATCATCTGTTTCCAAGGCTGCGGCTCCACGCGAACGTTCTTTTTGAACCTTAAGTTCAGCCTCGAAGGCTGACATATCTACCGTGGCATCATTTTCACGAGCGATGAGCTCCGTAAGGTCAATGGGAAAACCGTAAGTGTCGTAGAGCAAAAAGGCATCCTTGCCGCTGATTTTGCCGTTTGATTTGTGTAAAATATTATCCAATAGTACAATACCAGTAGACAGGGTCTTAAGGAATGCACTCTCTTCTTCAAAGATAACCTTTTCGATAAGTTCTTTTTGACCTCTTAGCTCAGGGAATTGAGTTCCCATTTGGTCCACCAGCGTGGCGACCATCTTATTGATAAAAGGTATACGCATATCAAGATAAGTATATCCGTAACGTACGGCGCGACGCAAAATGCGACGAATAACATAACCAGCTTTGACATTACTGGGTAGTTGTCCATCGGCAATAGAGAAAGCTATGGCGCGCAGATGGTCGGCAATGACACGCATGGCTACATCTGAGGCAGGTTCCTGTCCATACTCTTTCCCACTCAGACGAGCTATACACTGTAGTAGAGGCTGGAAAACGTCTGTGTCGTAGTTAGATTTAACACCTTGAATAATCATACACAACCGCTCGAAGCCCATACCCGTGTCTACATGTTCCGATGGCAGAGGTTCCAAAGCACCACCTACTTTACGGTTAAACTGCATAAAGACTAGATTCCAAATTTCGATAACCTGTGGGTCAGACTTGTTTACCAACGAGGCTCCATCAACTAACTCGCGCTCGCGAGTGTCTCGCAGGTCAAAATGTATCTCCGAGCAGGGACCGCAAGGGCCTGTTTCACCCATTTCCCAGAAATTATCTTTTTTGTTCCCCATTAATATGTGCTCTTTGGGCAGATATTTAGCCCACATATCATAGGCCTGCTGGTCAAAACCAACACCCTCGTCTGGATATCCCTCAAAGACCGTAGCGTAGATTCTATCCTTGGGCAGTTTATAGACCTCTGTGAGTAGTTCCCAGGCCCAATCTATGGCCTCGCGTTTGAAATAGTCGCCAAAGCTCCAGTTGCCCAACATCTCAAACATAGTATGGTGGTAGGTGTCATGCCCTACCTCCTCAAGGTCGTTGTGTTTACCGCTCACCCGCAGGCATTTTTGAGAGTCCGAGGCACGTGGAGTCCGAGGCTGTTCGTTGCCTAAGAATATATCTTTAAACTGGTTCATGCCTGCGTTGGTGAACATAAGTGTGGGGTCATTTTTGACCACCATAGGGGCCGAGGGGACGATTGTATGGGCCTTAGATTTGAAAAAATCAAGGAAAGTTTGGCGAATTTCTTGTGAGTTCATAAGAATTTTTAGCTTCATAACGTTAATTAATGGGCAAAAATAACTATTTTTGTCGGATATAGCAATAAAAATGTCACAGCAGATAAATACAGCCACTTCGCAATTGCACTATTATTTGCGGCAAAATTTCGTTTTGCCGCTGCGTATGTGGCTTTATAGATTCTTGCATCGAACGTTGGCTATTTTGATTATAGCTTTAGTTCTCAACTTTTTTTTCTCTTATCTTTTCTACACTCCCAAGATGTGGGCCCTGCGTGCGCGCAATAACCAAATTGTGGCTCAGTATGAACAGCTCAACCGCAGAATAGAGGTTTCGATGGGTGAACTGGAGCAGATAAAAAGCCACGATAGGGACCTCTACCGCTCAATTTTTGCAGCCGATACCATTTCCACTCCATGGTTATGGAACTCTTATCCTGAGTCGCGTTATGAGAATATTGGTTTTGGACGTTATGCCTCTTTGATGAACTCTTCGGCCGAGAGCTTGGATGTGCTCTCGCGTATGATATATAGTCAATCCATTTCGCTAGATCAAATAGAGTATTACTCAATGACTAAGGATGTGATGATGGAGCACCTACCAACCATCTGGCCCATGGATAAGAATCGTATTCGAGGCCGGATTGGGGCTTTTGGCTCGCGTGTGGACCCTGTCTATCGCTCCATCCGTTTCCATCAGGGGATAGATATGGGTGGCACAACTGGGCTACCCATTTATGCAACGGGGAACGGCCAGGTGATAGCCAAACACGAATCGGGCTACGGCCTTCAGGTGATGATAGACCATAACTTTGGTTACAAGACACGTTATGCCCACCTAAGCCGCATATTGGTACAACCAGGACAGTGGGTTAAACGTGGAGAAAAAATAGGTGAAATGGGTAGTACTGGTAAGTCAACGGGGACCCACCTTCACTATGAGGTTATCTTTCGTGGTAAGCCAGTGAATCCGATAAATTACCTAAGCCGTGATATGTCGAGCGACGAGTTCCGCGAAATTATCCAGAATGCAAGGGCTACAACTTTTGAAAAAGACTAAATGAAATTTAAAATAAAGAGCCTTTGGAGTAAATGGCTATTGGGGTTTCTCTCAACTGTGGTTACCGTTGTGATATACTATATGATATTCTCCTATTTCTTTGATACCCCCATCGAGTATGAACTCAAGCAGAGTAGTGAACGTCTGTCCACTACGCTGCGAACAATGAATTCTCGTTATGATTCAATGCAGATGGTGCTACGTAATTTGGAACAACGAGACAAAAGTATTTATGAGATAATTTTTGAGTACAATCCTTATAAAACAGATTCAACGGCAATAGAGCAGTTGGCTCGAGAGCAGACTTATCAAGGGCTCTCAAATGCTCAGTTGGGTATTCTCTTTGAGGCTAAACTCTCTTCTCTGTCGCAGCAGACAGCACTTGAAAACAATAGTATAGATACGCTTTTGCGGCGTTTTTACGACAATCAGAACCGAATCAATGCTATTCCTTCGATTCAACCAATTGACAACCCCAAATTAACGTTGCTCACCTCTAATTTTGGTCGGAGCATACAGCCATTCTATAAGACTATTCATTACCATACTGGTATTGATTATTCGGTGGCCGAGGGGACAGCTGTCTTTGCTACGGCCGATGGCTATGTGCAGGAGATAACCACTCGAGGTAGTAGTACGGGGCTTAGTATGACAGTGGTTCATGCCAATGGCATAGAGACCTTTTATGCCAACCTGTCTAAAACTTTTGGACAGGTTGGCTCGCGTGTGGCGCGTGGCGATGTAATAGCTTTTTCTGGTAACACAGGGCTCTCTTCTGCGCCACATTTGCACTACGAGGTGCGTAAAAATGGTAAGGCAGTCAATCCTCTGTCCTACTTCTTTGTAGAGTTGGACATTGACCAAAGCCAGAGGATGGAGCAGATAGCGCGACGTGGAATGCAGTCATTTGATTAAAATAATAATTATGTTAAAAAAAATATTTCTCCTCTTGATGACACTAATCTCAGTGGGAGCTATGGCCGATAGCCACTCTTTCGATATTCTTGAATCTCTGAGTAGGCGTTTTAATGGATACTCGGCCTACAGGATAGATTTTAGGGTCTCCGTAGAGGGGCAACAGGGAAGCGTGGGCGGACATATCATAGTTAGCGGATGTAAGTTTGTCATGAGGGCAGCTGCCATGGAGAACTATTATGATGGGACAACGCTCTGGAGTTATGACCGTCAGGCTAACCGTGTGGACGTAAAGTCACTTAAGTCCTCGGACCCGAATGTAATGATGAACCTCAGTAAACTCATGGCCGTGGACATGACCTACTTCAACCATAGGATGGTGGATGATGGTACAAAATGGAGTGTAGTGGAGTTGACTCCCAAAGCCCAGATTGATGAGTATAGCTCTATACTCATATACGTAGACCCATTATCGAAAGATCCTTGTAAAATAAAAGTGATGGGGCAGGAACAGTTAATTATTTCCATTGGTCGGGTGCAGCCAAATGTGGTTGTTGCCAAAGACACTTTCCGTTTTGATGCTTCAAAATATAAGGACGTAGAGATAGTAGATTTTAGATAAATTATGGTAAAAAACATAGAGATAACCCTGACTCCCAAACAGGCCTCCACCGAGAGTGATTATATGGATGCAGCGGCTAAAGCCGCTGGTGTAGAGCGTGGAGCGATAGCCTCGGTGCGTATTATTCGCCGCTCGATAGATGCCCGCAAAAGAGGAGATATAAAGGTAGTTATGGCTTTGGAACTTTATGTAGATGAACCAGGGGCAGCGGACGAATTCCATGCCCAGTGGGGTGATGTAAGTAGAGCCACTGCTGTGGTTGTGGTGGGTGCTGGTCCTGCGGGGCTTTTTGCGGCTCTGGAGCTTGTGGAGTTGGGCTACCGTCCTATTGTGTTGGAACGAGGTAAAAATGTGAGCGAGCGAAAGTTTGATATTGCGGCCCTGAACCGTAACGAGGCTGTTAATGGTGATTCTAATTATGCCTTTGGAGAGGGGGGGGCTGGGACATACTCCGATGGTAAACTATATACAAGGAGTAAGAAAAGAGGCTCTAATCGTCGTGCTCTAGAGATATTCTGTTATCATGGAGCTTCTCCAGAAATACTCTATGAGTCTCATCCTCATATTGGTACTGATAAATTGCCACGTATCATAAAGGCCATGCGCCAAACAATTGTGGCTTCTGGTGGGGTGGTGCTTTTTAACTCTCGTGTCAAGGAGTTACTGATTGAAGATAGTAAAATCAAGGGCGTTGTGACAGAATCAGGAGAGCGGGTCGAGGGGGCAGCTGTGGTGTTGGCAACGGGGCATTCGGCACGCGATATATATGAAATGTTGCACCGTAATGGCGTACTGCTTGAGGCCAAGAATTTTGCTGTGGGGCTTCGCGTTGAGCACCCCCAGGCTCTCATTGATATGATTCAGTATAAACAGCCTGCTGGGGAATATCTTCCTGCGGCAAGTTATAACCTTGTGGCTCAGGCCAAGGGGCGAGGAGTGTATAGTTTTTGCATGTGTCCAGGGGGATTTATTGTGCCAGCTATGACTTCGGCAGGGGAGTGTGTGATTAATGGTATGTCGCCCAGTGGTCGTAATAATATCTATGCCAATTCTGGTATTGTAACCGAAGTTAGACGCGAGGATATTGCCGATTACGAACAACATTTTGGAGTGATGGCTGGACTTCGTTTTCAGGAGCAGTTGGAGCAGATGGCTTTTGCTCAGGGCGGAGGGGCTCAGGTGGCTCCGGCACAGCGTCTGACCGATTTTGTCGATGGTAGGCATACATCTATGGTCTTGCCGACCTCGTACCACCCAGGCCTGGTGCCAAGCGATATAGACCATTGGTTGCCGAAGTTTGTGGGTGGGGCTCTGCGTGATGGTTTTCGTCAATTTGACGGTAAGATGCGCGGCTTTCTAACCTCCGAAGCCCAAGTCATCGGGGTTGAAAGTCGCACCAGTTCACCACTTCGGATTCCGCGCTCAAGGGATACTTATATGCATCCACAAATTATGGGACTCTACCCCACTGGTGAGGGGGCAGGCTTTGCTGGTGGAATAATATCCTCAGCTGTTGATGGTATGGTAGTGGCTAGTGCTGTTGCGGAGTATGTAAAATAGTGTTGTAAATAGGTTATGCTACACCATTGAACTCTTTTAACTCTTTTGTGGTCTCCATCAATGTGCGAATGTGGTTTGATGACCAATAGAGGATAAAACAATCTATTGCAATACCGATTGGGATAAACAGATACACAACGTTTGGGTACAGATAGTCGTAAAAATTTTCTAAAAACTATATATTCTCGACAATTCTTTTTCATTACTTGTAATGAGCCTCTGTCAAATGCCATAAACACTCATTGTTGTTTCGTCGAAATGTATTATATTTGTATCATAAGTTGGACACAGTGATAATGATGGGTGTTATTTTTGGGTTTTGACAATTCGGATTAAAGTTGAATATAAAAATTATGATATGAGAAAAATCTTAACAATGTTAACATTAGCTTCGCTTATGACCTCGTGCGGTGGCACTGTTGATTCCAAGAGCAACAGTGGAGGTAAGGATTTTGTAGCCGACACAGCTCTTACAGAGCAACAGAAAACCGCGAGAGTCTTCACCCCTGAAATTATGTGGAAGATGGGACGTGTGGCCTCGACAATACTCTCGCCCGACGGGTCACAATTTGTCTACGCATTGTCTTATTACGATATGGCTCAAAACGCTGGTACCACTGCCTTATGGGTACAACCTTTCGAGGGTGGACAAGCCATTCAAATCACCGATAACAAGGGTAAAGACCATTCGCCAGCTTGGTCACACGATGGTAATACTATATATTTCCTAAGCGACCGTGGTGGCTCGCAACAAGTGTGGGCTGTGGGTACTGATGGTTCATCGCTCCGCCAACTCTCCTTTATGGATAAGGATGTGACGGGTTTTGGAATCTCGCCCAAGGGTGATAAGGCGTGGCTGGTCATGGAGGTGGCTGTCGAAAAAGTGGCTTCAGCTCAGATTTATGATAGCCTTGATAAGTCCCAGGCTCTGATTTACGATGATTTAATGGAACGCCATTGGGATTGTTGGGAAGATGGAGATTACAGCCATCTGTTTGTGGCCGCAGTCACCGACAATGGCATCACCACCCCTGAGGATATTACTCCTGATGAACCATGGGATATACCTACGGCTCCAGATTTTGACAACGCTGAAATCACATGGAATAATGGTGGTACGGCATTGATATACACGGCTCGCAAATTGCAGGGCTACCAATATGCGATGAGTACCAACACTGACCTCTATTTGTATACCGTAGAGAGCAAAAAAACATTCAACCTCACCGATGGTATGGTGGGTTACGATAAGTACCCTGTTTTTTCGCCAGATGATAAGTGGGTGGCTTGGCTGTCGATGGAGCGAGCTGGTGTTGAGTCGGACAAAAGTAGACTCATGGTGCAACAGGTGCCCACTGGCGAACGTAAATATCTGACTCGTAATTTTGACTATAATGCTGCTAATGTAAGTTGGAGTTCTGATTGTCAAACACTCTTCTTTATTGCCCCAATCGAGGCAACACACCAAATATGCTCTGTGGACGTAGCCAGTAGTCAGGTAAAGGTTCTGACTCAAGGAGACCATGACTATTGTACCTTTTCAAAGGTGGGTGACAGAATGGTGGCCGAAAAGACTACAATCAGTATGGCTACTGAAATTTTTGCGGTCAATCTAACCGATGGAACCGATTCTCAGGTGAGTTTTATTAACAAACGTATCTACGACAACGTAGATATGGGGCGTGTTGACAAACGGTGGATTACAACTACCGATGGTAAAAAAATGTTGACTTGGGTGATATTGCCACCAAACTTCGACTCTACCAAGAAGTACCCAACACTGCTTTATTGCCAGGGTGGTCCACAGTCGGTGGTTTCGCAACGCTGGTCTTACCGTTGGAACTATCAGCTCATGGCCTCGCAGGGGTATATTGTCGTGGCACCCAATCGTCGTGGATTACCTAGCTTTGGGCAAGAGTGGTTGGACCAAATATCTGGCGACTATGCTGGCCAAAATATCAAGGACTACTTCTCGGCCATTGATTGTCTGTCGAAGGAACCGTACGTGGATAAAGATAAGTTGGGTTGTGTGGGTGCATCCTATGGAGGTTATTCGGTATTCTATATTGCTGGTCACCATCAAAAGCGATTCAAAGCCTTTATCTCTCACTGCGGGATATTTGACTTTACCAGTATGTACGGTGAAACCGAAGAACTTTGGTTTGTAAACCAGGACTATGGAGGAGCCTATTGGGAAAAAGACAATAAAGTGGCCCAAAAATCATATGCTAATTCACCCCACCAGTTTGTCAATAATTGGGATACCCCAATAATGATAATCACGGGGATGAAAGATTTTCGTATCCCTTATACTCAGAGCCTCGAAGCCTTTACTGCGGCTAAGGCACATGGGCTAGATGCTCGTTTGGTGGTCTTTGAAAATGAAGCTCATCAAGTTTTTAAACCACAAAATTCACTGGTTTGGAATAGAGAATTTTTTGGGTGGCTTGATAAATATCTAAAATAGTATCGGTATATATAACAGGAGCGGTTACCTTTTGGGGTAGCCGCTCCTGTCTGTTTTATGCTGCTTAGCTTATTACAGTGAGAACTCTTTACGGAGCATATCCACTGCATCAAGTTTTT
>JAVVSB010000006.1:0-23059 GCA_036654415.1 Mucinivorans sp.
AGTTGGTAGAGCACAACCTTGCCAAGGTTGGGGTCGCGAGTTCGAGTCTCGTTTTTCGCTCTAAAAAAAGGGGCGAGCTGGATAGCTCCTCCTTTTTTTAATCTTAATGTTGCTCTGATGGTGGAATGGTAGACACGAAGGACTTAAAATCCTTTGGCCTCACGGCTGTGCGGGTTCAAGTCCCGCTCGGAGTACAAAAAACCCTACTGATAATCAGCAGGGTTTTTTGTTGCAGAACCTCTTAAGGCACTTTCTTAAAAAAATGATAGCTCACCAATCCATCGATTAAATGAGCTATCTGCATTTTTCAACCTCGTCATCCACTAAGTAGGATAGATAGTATGGCCCAATGGCTTCTACTGGAGCCTGGTATTTTAGGCGAGGGGCTCAGGGGTTAAAAGCTAAAGCCCTCTCTTACCTTTTATGGTAATTTCCGACCCTGTTATATTACAGAGCCTTATAAGGGTGTCAACGATAACGGGCTCTCCATCGCACAGTCTCTTGGTTGTTACAGAGTTTACCCCAAGGGCGATTAATTTAGATGTTTTCATCTTATTTACCGCCTCGATAAGAGGCTTATAGATAGCTTTGCGCCTCTCGCGCCGAACCTGCTCGTTTGCGCTGTCGTAGCCAGCAAGGAGCTCAGAGCCAACCTCGCAATATGCTATGTTTTTGATGTCGAGCCAGACAGGACGAGTGTACAAGTCATGATTTTGCCTCTCGGTGCTTGCTGTTACAGTTATAATTTTACCGCGTGGAGTTAGTAATTTTGCCATTTTTGTAGTTTTAGGTATGTATCAGGGGGGACACTGCCCCTACTGGTGATAATTGTCTTTAATGTCTACAATCTGTACAAAACAAATAGCGTGTTAACTGTATTAGAATCCTTAAATAAGCTCTATTTGGTATTCAGAAGACCTTAGGCCCACTATAGAATTACCGACTTATATAAGTTCACAGTGGTGAAAACCACTGTAAATCTCTAATCCACTTAACACGCTATTAAAAACCGTTTGAATAGCTTCTCATGAGACGATTATGCCTCAATGAATATTGTCTGTTCTACTGATTTACAGATTAGTAACGACGTGAGCCGCCTCCGTAACCGCCGCTTGAGCGACCGCCACCAAAACCACTACCACCATTGTAACCGCCAGTACGTTCAGTTTTAGGCTTAGCAACATTAACGCTGATAACCTTACTAACGAATTCTGTGCCATTAAGTTCGTCGATTGCCTTTTGGCCTTCGGCTTCGCCAACCATTTCTACGAAACCAAAACCGCGTGAGCGACCTGTTTCGCGGTCAGTGATAACTTTAGCTGAGCTAATTTCGCCATAAGTAGCGAAAAGTTCTTCCAACTGTGCGTCTGTAACGCTATAGTTGAGATTTGAAATGTAAATGTTCATTCCGATACACTTAAAAAATTAATAATACATAAATGAGAGAACGAACAGTTTTAATCTCTATAAGACAATTACCAGAGTTACCTTTTCCCAAATACTGATGCAAAGGTAATGGAATAATTCCAATAAACAACTTTATTACAAATAATTCGTCATAAAAGCCATTTTAAGTGCGAAATAGTCCATCAAAGAGTGTTTTAGCGTACTGGATGGACCATGAATTTACGAATCATAGGGGTGCCAACAGAATTAAGAATACGCACTCTAACCTTGCTAAGGGATGGCGAATTTTCAATCTTATCTATCTTACGTCGTCCAACTGAACTTCCTTGACTCAGGAGAACCCATTGCTGGGTGACACAGTCTAGCCCCTCAATTACATACTGACGTATGCGCTGACCATATTGATACTCTTCCCAAAGGTCGGTGCAGGAGACCTGGCACTCCTGAGCAAGTTCTATGGTGAGTTCATTACCAACTTTTTTTTGAGCCACTGCAATGGGATGGCCATAAGACCGCTCTATTTCGTCACCAAACTCCTCATAACGCTTCATATCATCGGCATGTATGCTGCCATCTGCCCCTGGAGCACAATTAACAACCAAAAAGCTATTGCGCCCGACGGACTTGGTATAACACTCCATTAACTCCTCAACACTGCGCCGATTTTCGAGAGCCCCTGCACGCATATGCCAATAGTGGTTATGCAGAGGCACATCGGCCTCGTGAGGAGCCCAATAGTCGCCATCGGGGTCATCGGCCCGCTGGTCTTGATTACCATCGGCCTCAAATTGCGAAGCACACACTTTAGAGAGCTGCGCCTTAGTTGTCACCGACCAACAGGGGTCACTAACCATACCTTTCTCATTACCAGGCCAGCGAACTGTTGGATAAGGGTCGTGACACCCAACGGCCGCAACAACAGCATTGGGCATCAACCGCTTTACAGTCTCGCCCAACGAAGCTTTAATAGGTTGATCAATCCACACCTCGGTAATGAGATCGGAACCTAAACGGTCCACTATCTCTTGAATGCGAGTGTGGAGAATTTGGTTAGACTGCTCGCGGGTGGTCACCTTGTCTAAAGCGGTGTAATCAACGGTGTTGGTGTCTTGATTCTCCTGTGAGGGGTGAGGAGCCCAACAATAAAAACCAGCCGAAAGGCCATCTCGGCGACAGGCCTTGGCAAACTCCTTAACCACATCGCCATGGCCACCCTTGTAAGGAGTGTTGCCAATGTGATACTCCGTGGTAGTGCTAGGCCACATACAGAAACCTCCACTGTGGGCTAACATAAAGATTATCTCTTTTGCTCCCCAAGATTTGGCAGCCTTGGTCCATTGATAGACATCCAACTTGTCAAATTTAATATCCTCCATCTTGGTTGTTCCATTATCGTACTCTCCACCCTGTATGGTGGCTGGATCGAGCTGGATAAACATGGCCCGCTCCATCTCCTGCCACCTATATTGCGTGGGTGAGGGGCGAGCAAGACGTGAAGCTGCGGGGTCATTGGCAGCCTCAACCCACGACCTTCTCTGAGCTTCCACTGGCAACACTGCCAATAAGAGAACTAATAATAAGATAAACTTCTCTACTCTTCTCATTTCTAAATTATATTTTATTTTTGATATTATTATGATTCAAAGATAGGTGTTTTATCGATAGAAAACAAGCATTACGCCTTTAAAAGTAGTTTATTTGGCACAAAAACGCACTATTTCATCAAATTAATTTTATTTGTTGATAGTTATTATTATCTTTGCGCCAATACAATTGGTAATTGCCATTGAATGAGAGTAATGGCAACTAAAAACAGAGATAAAAATGGACAAGGTTAAAGAGTTGTTCCGCGAAAACGGGCTAAAAGCAACGGCACAAAGAGTTATAGTATACCAGGCACTAGAAAAAATAGGCCATGCCTCGGTGGATAAAGTAGTTGAGCAGGTGGCCTCGGTCATGCCCACAATCACGGTGGCCACAGTATATAAAATCCTAGAATCACTTAGTGGAGCAGGACTAATTAGCAAAATGCACACCGAACAGGGTAAATTGTTTTACGACAAGACCCCTACTCTACATCACCATATATATTCAAGCAACGACAACTCTATCCGCGATTTTATTGACCCTGAGCTTACGAGTATAATTATAGACCATCTGGCCAAGAAGTCAATTGATGGCTTTGAATTAGAAGATATATCGCTACAACTCATAGGTAAATTCACAAAAGAACAAAATTAACACAGGTAGTAAATAGTCAAAAAAAGCGGAACTCATAAATTGAGTTCCGCTTTTGATTTTATCTTAAGAACAACAGTTCTCGATACTTTGGCAGTGTCCACTTTTCATTATCAACGATAAGTTCCAACTTATCGACAAAATAACGAATCGAATCTATCTCAGGAGCCACACGGTCGTGATAGGCAATGGCCTTTTCGCGCTCGTTGGTTAGCACATTTATCTCTTTACGCGCAGAAACCATAATATCGGTGTGGTTACGAATCTCGCGAATATGGTGACATATCTTCTCGATAAGCATTATGTCGCGCTCACCGATAATGGCCGCCTTCTCTTTGTCGAAGACATTATTGATTTTGTATACTTTATCAAGTAACTCACCTTGGTAAGACGAGGCCACAGGCAATATATGGTTCATAACCAAATCACCCAAAACGCGAGCCTCAATCTGCACCTTTTTAGTATAGGTTTCCCACGAGACTTCAGCCCTTGCATGTAACTCCTCACGACTCATAACCCCCGTAGATTTGAACATCTGCACGGAGCTATCACTGATGAGCCTGTCGAAAATCAGAGGTACTGAACTCTCGGTATCAAGCCCACGACGAGCTGCCTCTAGTTTCCACTGCTCAGAATAGCCATTACCCTCGAAATGGATGGCCTTGCACTCTTTGATATAGTGCTTAACCGTGGCAAAAATAGCAGCCTCGGTGGTCATGCCCTGAGTAACCAGATTATCAACCTCGGTCTTAAAATCGGTCAATTGCTCAGCCATGGCTGCATTGAGCACAGTGATTGAACCACCACAATTGGCTGTACTACCAACCGCACGAAACTCGAAGCGATTGCCTGTAAAAGCAAAAGGCGAGGTTCTATTCCTATCGGTGTTATCGATAAGAATTTCAGGAATATGAGCAATACCTATATTAAAACCACTCTTGGAGTCAAAGGTTATATCACTATCGACCTCTGAACGAGCAATTTTTTCAAAGACCTCGCTTATCTGGCGACCTAAAAAGACCGAAATAATGGCTGGAGGAGCCTCATTAGCCCCCAGTCGATGTGCATTGGTGGCACTCGAAATAATAGCCTTAAATAGACCATTATGACGATTGACAGCCATTAGGGTGTTGACCAAGAAGGTGACAAACTGAAGATTCTCTTTGGCCGACTTACCAGGCTGAAAAAGATTAACCCCCGTATCGGTTCCCAATGACCAATTGTTATGTTTACCCGAACCATTAATCCCCTTAAAAGGTTTTTCATGTATCAAAACACGAAAACTATGATGCCGCGCCACACGGTGCATTAGAGTCATCAAGAGTAAGTTATGGTCATTGGCCAGATTAGCTTCCTCGTAAATAGGGGCCAGTTCAAACTGGTTGGGAGCGACCTCATTATGGCGTGTCTTGGCTGGAATCCCCAATTTGAGGCATTCATACTCCAACTCTTTCATATAGGCCATAACACGCATAGGAATAGAACCAAAATAGTGATCCTCAAGCTGCTGATTCTTGGCACTTTCGTGACCAATAAGAGTGCGCCCCGTAAGGATTAAATCGGGACGAGCGGCCCACAGACCATCATCAACCAAAAAATACTCTTGCTCCCACCCCAAAAAAGCAGTCACACGCTTGACACTAGGGTCAAACATTTGGCACACAGCCGTAGCAGCTTTGTCAACAACATCAATAGACTTCAAAAGAGGAGCCTTAAAATCTAATGCCTCGCCCGTGTAGGAGATAAAAATAGTTGGTATACAGAGTGTGGTATCGACTATAAAAGCTGGAGAAGTGGCATCCCAAGCCGAATAACCTCGAGCCTCAAAAGTGGAACGCGTGCCGCCATTGGGAAAACTCGAAGCATCGCCCTCTTGCTGGACAAGCAACTTACCCGAGAACTCTTCGATGAGCCCCCCGCTACCATCATGTTCAATAAAAGCATCATGTTTCTCGGCCGTGCCGCCAGTGAGCGGCTGAAACCAATGTGTATAGTGTGTTGCACCATTCTCCATAGCCCACTGTTTCATGCCAGCAGCCACTGAATTGGCCAACTCTTTGGGCAGCAATGTCCGATTATTCATAGCATCACAAACAGCCTGATAGACATTCTTAGGCAGATATTTACGCATTTTGGCTTGGTTGAAGACCTGCTTGGCAAAGTAATCCGAAGGACGCCCCTCTGGCACTGCAACACTAACAGCCTTACGCTCGATGGCCTGCTGAACCATCTTAAAACGGAGTGTAGTCATCTAATTTGTTTTTTACGGAGGCAAAGGTATAGAAAATTCATCGATTTTTTATATTTTTGTAGAATGTTATTCCAAGAAATTATAGGTCAAGAGGCGACCAAAGATTTTCTGCGCCACTCTTTTCTACAGGGGCGCACCCCACATGCTCAGATGCTTATCGGTGGTGCCTCGGGCGGAGCTCTGCCATTGGCCATGGCCTTTGCACAATGGGTGATGTGCGGCAACCGTACCGAAACAGAGAGTTGTGGAAAGTGTGCCAATTGCCTAAAAATAAGCCATATGGAGCACCCAGACCTCCACTTTATTTTCCCCGTAAACGACGCTAAGGCCAGCTCGGCAGACAAACCAACTTCGGATAAATATATCACTCAGTGGCGAGACATAATAGCTATCACTGGCGGATACTTCGACCGACAAGATTGGTACAAAAAAATTGAGATAGAGAACAAGCAGGGAATTATCCGCCGCGAGGAGGCAGCCGAAATACTACGTAAGATGAGCCTTAAATCGTATGAGGGAGGATACAAAATCGTAATTATATGGTTACCCGAAACCATGCAAGACGGGGCGGCAAATGCCCTACTAAAACTTATAGAAGAGCCAGCTCCAGGAACGCTATTTTTATTAGTAAGCGAAGACAGCTCATTGGTGATTAACACAATACGCTCACGAGCACAACAAATAATAGTACCAAAATTAGAGACTACAATAATGGCCGCAGAGCTTAGCCAAAGGTTTGGATGCCAAGCAGTGCAGGCTATGGAGATAGCCCACAGTAGCGATGGCCACTGGGCTCAAGCTATGAAAATAGCACAAGGGTCTCAATTGATGGATAACTACACGCTCTTTACTGAACTTATGCGTATGGCCTACCAAAATAATTTCTTAAAACTCTTCGACTGGGCCGAAGGAATGGCAGCAATAGGGCGCGAGGCTCAACGCAACTTCTGCTTGGAATCCATAGCCATGCTGCGCGATTGCTACTTAATTGGCATAGGGTTGCCGCAACTGAGCTATATCGGAGGGGCGAAGTTGGACTTTGGCAAAAAATTCGCCCCTTTTGTCAACCACAAAACCGTAGAGCCATTTGTAGAGGAGTTCGAGCGACTCTCGGCCGAATTACGACAAAACGGGAATCCAAAGATTCTCTTTAGCCATTTCGCCATGACACTGTGTAAAATTTTCGCCTCAGCAAAAAAATAATGGCTCGTGCAACACTCCTCTTAGGCAGCAATCTAGGTCAGAGCCACGCTCTGCTAAACAAGGCTACCTCCCTAATTCAAGAGTTAGCGGGGCCAATAGTAGACCTTACACCCATTGAACAGACTGCGCCATGGGGAATGGCCAAGGGAACGCATGACTTTTTTAACCAAATTGTAGTTATAAACACCTCATTGACACCCCTTGAACTACTTGATGTTCTGGAGAATATAGAACGTGCTTTGGGACGCACGCACAAAGCCACCACTTGGCGTGCTCCAAGGCGAGAGTACGCTAGCCGAACAATGGATATCGACATACTCTACTACGACTTCCTGACCATGGACAGCCCACGGTTGGCACTGCCCCACCCTCGCATTTCCGAAAGAGAGTTCGTGACCAAACTACTACTCCATCTCAAAGAACATTAATGACGAACAGGATAAGCAATACGTGCATGGTAGATATTAGAGAGTTTGGACTTAAACAGATTTTTGATACGCCCCACCTCCTCAAAGGTGAGCTCCGAAGAGTCCAACTGTCCATTATCAATCTGTGTTTGAATAATTGTATCGACCAAGTTATCAAGTGCCTCACGCTCATAAGAGGGTAAAGAGCGTGAGGCTGCCTCAACCGAATCGGCCATCATACAAATCGACACCTCACGAGAGACTGGTTTAGGGCCTGGATACTCAAAGAAACTCTCATCAAAGGGCACACCCAGAGCACGCTGTTTGACCAGAAAGAAATATATCTGAGAAGTACCATGATGGCTGGCTATAAATTCTTGTACCTGACGTGGAATATTATGTTTTTGAGCTATAGCTAGACCATCGGTGACGTGGGCCCGAACCAATCTAGCACTCTCGATTGGAGACAAATCATCGTGCGGGTTGAAGGTCCCGCTAAGGTTCTCGATAAAATAAAACGGGTTCTCAACCTTGCCAATATCATGATATAGAGCTCCGCAACGAGCTTGCAACGCGTTGGCCCCAATCTCCAGAGCCGCCCCTTCGGCCAAATTGGCCACTTGAACCGAGTGTTGAAAAGTGCCAGGAGCCTCTTGAGCCAAACGTAAAAGCAATTGATGGTTGGTGTCCGAAAGTTCGAGATAGGTAACCTCAGAGACAAAACCGAAGCTCTTTTCAATTAAAAAGATGGCTTGATAAAAACCAAGCACCAAAAAATTATTGACTAGCAACCAGACAAAATTACGTAATGAGGCCATCGAGAAACTGGCATCACGCATAAGCACAAAGCAGACCACCATTAAAATTTCGACCACAAAGATTACCCCCACAGCCTTAAAAAAAGCGGTACGGTGGTAGAGATGTTGCAACATGAAAATAGCAACCATGCCTGCCATGAAATTCAACACAAAAAAATCAAATGGGACCTTGACCGCCAAAGCTCCAAGTAAGGCAATGGATAGATTCCCCAGAATAGCCGCCCGCATATTAAAAAATGTCATCAGATAGATGGCCACCACTGGTAACGGAACCAAGTAGGGGCTCAACCCATCAACACGCATGGTGATGGAGACCAAAGAGGACATAAGCACATAGAGCATAAAGACAAATATCAGCTGCCGCATACCATGGCCAAAATAGAACTTAGCGAAACGAGAGAAATAGAGTACGTTGATGGATAGCAACATGAGTACCAAACCAAAACGACCCAATAACACCCAAGCGCGACTAACCCCAGTACCTACCCTACTCTCATATTGAGCCTTGAGCGAACTTAGCACCATCTGAACTTCGCTATCCACCACCTGACCCTTGGCCACAACAACCTCACCCTCGCGGACCAGGCCACGATTGAGCGATATATTGTTAAGTTCCTCATTACGCAATTTGGTGGTAAGAATAGCGTCGAAAATTAGATTGGGCTTGCGCGAGACCATCTCGACCTCAAGATTCTCAACAGGCACCGAACGCACTTTAGTGCCTAAGACAACCCGTATTACCTTACCCTGATAAGCTAGTCGGTCGCTTTGGGAGAGTATCCCGCATAAATAGTATCGTCGTTGGGCACTATCAACAAGCGGAACCATGGAGGTATCTTGGCGAAAAACAGGCTCAAAATTAGATATTACCTCCTCTTGTTGCTGTTGGATAAGCTCCTGAGCCTTGGCTATAGGAATATCAAACGGGGCAACCAAAGTGGCCCCATTCCACACCTCACCACGCGAAGCGGTCATCTCGACCAAACCTCGATGAGGAATCAAGACTGTAATAGTCACTGCACTAAGCAATACCAATAATATCTTTTTCATAACACCCTAATAATTCAGAATAAGCTCACCACCAGCCATAATGTCTTTGTAATCAATAGTACTACGCGTGTATGGCTTACCATTGAGTGTGGCACTATGGTGATAAGGTTTAGTAGTTGAGGCCCCACGAGCCAGGAGCGTAAAGCTTGTGTCGTTGGGCAAAGCAAGAGTTACCTTATCAAAAATAGGCGAAGTAATAAAAAATTCGCCACCTGCTGGATTAGGTTGATAGAGCCCCATGGCATTAAGGACATACCAAGCACTCATCTGACCACAATCTTCATTACCACTAAGACCATCTACAGCATCGAAGTAGAGCGAATCCATAATAAAGCGCGCCTTAGCAGCTGTTTTTTCGGGTTTACCCATCCAGGCATAGTGAAAAATGGCACTGTGGCTAGGTTCATTACCATGGGCATACTGCCCTATCATACCTGAGATATCGGGAGAGCTATCGGACGAGGGGACAAAAGCGGTACTAAAAAGGCTATCCAAACGAAGCTCTGCCGCCTCTAAAGATGAATAAAGGGAGTAGAGTCCCTGAGGGTCGTGTGGCACCATCCACGAATATTGCCACGCATTACCCTCGCAAAAATCGTCACCACGATGGGTGGAGTGCTCAGCACTAAAAGGGGTACGACGAGTACCATCGGCCATAAGGCCTTTGACAAAACAGTCAGAGGGGTCAAAATACTTTTTATAACTCAACGAACGAGCCAAGAAATAGTCGTAATCAGCTTGTTGACCCAACATTTTGGCAACCGAGGCAATAGAGGCATCAGAGATACAATATTCCAAAGCCATGGCCACACTCTCGCCCATACTATCGGCTGGTATATAGCCCCGTTCACGCACAAACTTTAACCCCCGTTCATCGAGCTTAGTATAGGCCTTAAGAGCCTCATAGGCACGTTGATAATCAAAACATTTTACACCTTTAAGCATGGCATCGGCAATGACTTGAACCGACCCAAAACCAACCATACAATCAGTCTCGTTACCCCACAAGTGCCACACAGGTAATTTCCCCTGCTCGTCATAGATGGCAAGCATCGAATTGACCATATCACTCACCCTATCTGGCTCGGTGAGGGTAAAAAGTGGATGAGCAGCACGATAAGTGTCCCAAAGCGAAAAAATAGTATAAGATTTGAAATTAGAACTTTTATGCGTGTTACCATCAGCGCCACGATAACGACCATCGACATCCGAAAAGATGGATGGAAAAAACATTGTGTGGTAAAGAGCTGTATAAAAAGTTCTTAGACGCGAAGAGTCAGCTCCCTCGGCCTGAACTACCCCAAGGGCTGAGTTCCAAGATTGTTGAGCCTGAGAGCGTATCTGTTCAAAGCTACGCCCACGGGCCTCGCTCTCGAAGTTGGCCCTGGCACCCTGAATATCAACACCCGAGATGGCAACTTGGCACTCCAGAGTGTCAATTGGGGCAAAGACCAGACGATAGTAACAGCTATCAACCACCACAATTTGCTTATTATGTGGATTATAACTGGTGTCTGAGGCCACTTCAATAGCAGTGATGGGGTGAGAAAAGCTGGCTGTAAAATATATTCTATCATCCTTGGCCCACCCTGTTGAAAGGCGCAAACCCTCAATCTTAGTAGGGCTCACCTGGCGTAACTCACACCCTGTAGGCCAATCCCAACCGATACCCTGTTTGAGGTCAATGATAAGCTCCACTGGTTTGCCAAAAGGGAAAATATAACGTTGAAAACCTGTACGCTCAGAGGCTGTCAACTGCACCTGAATACCATATTTTAAAAGCATGACACTATAAAAACCTGCCTCAGCCTGTTCTTGGGAGTGCGAAAAAGAGGAAAAGAAAGACTCGCGACGAAGAGCAACACCGCCTGTGGTGGGCATAAAGTGGATATCGCCCTTGTCACCAATACCTGTACCACTGAGATGAGTCATACCAAAACCAGAAATTGTACTATCGGAACTGTGGTAACCCGAACTCCAATCCCACCCTTGACTCATCTGCGTGGGGCCAAGTTGCACCATACCATGAGGTACGTTGGCACCCACAAAGACGTGGCCGTGACCACCACTGCCGATTAACGGATCCACAAAATCAGTGTACTTATCAATGGTAATGGTCCCTGTATGTGTAGCACAACTATAAAGAAGAGCCAGAAAAAGTAACTTTTTCATATCTATTTGATTATAAATTCCAATGTCCCACCACGTGAAATATCATCCCAAGTGATAAAACGTTGCCTTAGCTCATGACCATTCAACTCGATACACTCCACTTGGTAATGCTCAGCGGAGAGACCGCGCGCAAGGATGGTAAAGTTACCATTGAGTGTAATCTTCTCGAAGAGTGGCACACCCAACTCATACCTAAGAGAAGCTGGGTCAACAGGGTAAAAACCCATAGCCGAAAAAACCAACCACGCACTCATCTGACCACAATCTTCATTACCACAAAGCCCATCGGGCAGAGCAGAATATTGTGTACGCATAATTTGATTTACATAGCTCACCGTCTTGTCGTGCCGCCCCACACTATTGTATAGGTAAGCCACATGGTGAGAGGGCTCGTTGCCATGGGCATACTGCCCTATCATACCAGTGGAAAAAATAGGCAGTGAATCCTGCGGTAAAGACTCCACGGTAAACATACTATCCAAAGCACTTTCAAAAGCCAAATTACCCCCCATCAGTGAGACCAAAGAGGCCACATCCTGCTGAACAGCAAAACGGTATTGCCATCCGTTACTCTCGGTTATATGGTGAGTATAGGCCTTAGGATTGAAGGCTGGCTCAAAAACGCCATCAGCATTACGAGGTTGAAAAAAACCATCTTTAAAAATATTTTTGTAGTTGAGTGACCGTTTAAGGAACTCTTGTGCAATCTCCTTTTTACCCATCTTTTGAGCCATCAAGTAGATACACCAATCATCATAGGCATATTCCAAGGTTTTACTCACACTCTCAATGTTTTTATCGGCTGGGACATATCCCAAACTCGCGTAATCACCCAAGCCTCGATAAGAGGGCTGGCTCATTGAGGCCACAGAGGCTGACAGAGCCCGCTCTGCATCCATAGGCACGCCCTTGAGATAGGCCTCAGCAATCACAGCAATAGAGTGATAGCCTATCATCATATCGGTCTCATTGCCCCACATATTCCAGACTGGAAGCGCACCATGCTCATCAAAAAAGGCCAAAAAAGAGCGCACCATATCGGCCACACGTTCACTTTCAAGAATGGTCAGTAGTGGGTGCTCGGCACGGTAAGTGTCCCAAAGCGAAAAAGTATGGTAGGTGGTAAAATCAGCTTTATGAACTCTCTTGTCGGCTCCAAAATAGTTGCCAGTAACATCGCTAAAAATAGTAGGAGCCAACATGGTACGATAAAGGGCAGTATAAAAAATCTTACGCTCATCGGCAGTTCCTCCCTCGACATTAATCTTACTAAGCTCGCTATTCCACATAGCAACAGCCGCACGATGAGCCTTATCGAAATCAACAGAGGAGAGTTCAGCCTCGAAATTGGCATACGCCCCCTCAATCGAAACAGCAGAGATAGCTGTACGTACCTCTATCTTTTCGCCCTCGGAGGTGGCAAAATAGAACTGTCCGATGGCGTTTTTAAGACTGTCATACTGCGGTTCGATATGGATGGTGTAGACGTCCTCTATATGGCTATGGATAAAAGGTTTCGAGAACTTGGTAACAAAATAGACTCTCTGCTCGGTAGCCCACCCCTGAGAGAGACGATACCCCTGAATGGTAAGGCTGTCAATAACCGTTATCTCGCTACCCATCGGGTAGTCCCAATTCATACTCTTAAAAAGATTGACCTGTACCAAAGCACTATCGGCATGGGGGAAAGTATAGCGTTGCAATCCTCCACGACAAGTGGCTGTAAGCTCTACATTAATGCCGTAATCCTCTAAGAAGACCTGATAGTAGCCAGCCGATGCTCGCTCTCGATTATGCGAAAATTTGGAATGGAGCCCCAACTCGCCTGGGGCAATATGGTAAGGGCGCACGGCGGGCATAAAAAGTATATCATATAAATCACCAGCCCCAGTGCCACTAAGATGAGTATGCGAAAAACCAGCAATGGTAGAATCGCCATAAGAGTAGCCCGATATTCGCTGCCACCCACTCAGACCATTATCGGGACTAAGTTGCACCATACCAAATGGGACTTGGGCCCCAGGGTAGACATTCCCAGGCCCAGAAGTACCAATAATAGGGTCAACCATAACTGCATAATCGACCTTAGAAGTGGTACAAGCAGTGGATAAGCACAGCAGCAGAAGAATTTTCTTTATCATCTTTTATTAGTTTTTATGGATAGCCTCAACTGGCTCCATTATGGCGGCTGACCAAGCAGGGAAAAAGCCTGACACCGCACCAACTACAGAGGAGATACCCAGACCTATCATTATATTCTTAAGAGTGAGTATTATCTCAAAACCCGACACCGCCGAAGCAATGGTTGTCCCAACCCATATCAGAAGCAACCCCACCGCACCACCAACCACCGAAAGTAAAACGGCCTCGAAAACAAATTGCAATAAAATAAAGTAAGGACGGGCACCCAAAGCCTTCTGAATTCCTATTTGGGCGGTACGTTCACGCACCGAGACAAACATGATATTGGCAACCCCAAAACCTCCGACCAAAATAGAGAACAGACCAATAATACCCCCCACAAGATTAATCATCGAAAAGAGAGCATCGAGTTGCGTGGTGATGGCACTCACCTCGTTGATGGCGAAATTATTCTCAACCTGAGGTGCCTGCCTACGCATACGACGTATAACAGAGGTTGCCTCGGCTTTAAAGTCCTCCATGTCGATACCTGGGCGACTCTTGATGGTAAGTTCGGGGTCGGCCCAACGCATATTTACAAAGTTCTGACCAAAACGAAGCGGCACCAACACCTGTTTATCATAACTCATACCATACATATTTTCGCCCTCTTTTTTGAACACCCCAACCACCGTAGCCCGATAAGGGCCAATCTTAATGTCACGTCCCAAAGGATTATCACCCATAAAAAGTTCCTCTGCCACAGTGTAACCAATGACAGCCACACCAGAGCCTCCCTCGAACTCCTGAGGGGTTAAAAAACGGCCACTCTCTAATTCTGTCTTACGAGTGCGGTCGTAATCAACCGTGGTGGCGATAACAATAACCTCACCAAGGGACTGTTTGCCGTACTGAAGCGTGCGGCTAAAGGTGATGGAAAGGGCAAAAACATCGGCCGAAGGCAACATATGTTGCAGCTCGGCAAATTCGGCAAGCGACACCTGAGGACGATTGGCATACTTCCACCACTGATACCCCTGTCCACCGTCTTCGGACACCCACGGCCAGCGACCTATGTAGACCACATTAGCACCTATGGATTCTACATTATTGTGTATATAACGCTCCAAAGAGTCGATAAGGGTGAAGACGGAGATAATTGCAAAAATGCCTATAGTGATGCCCAATAATGAAAGAAAAGTGCGCATCTTGTTGATTAGCACCTCACGCATAGCAAAGCGCAAACTCTCGATTATTTGCCGTATTGTAAAGAGTAGTTTCATAATAAAAGACAAATATACGAATAAATTCCTGAAATTTAACGCTATGAATTTCCCAAAAAAAACTCTACCTTTGCCAAAATGAGAGCATATACAAAAACCACATAGACCATGATGAAATACAACATCGACGAAATAGACCGCAAAATTTTGAGCTACTTGATAGACAATGCTCGTATGCCCTTTTTAGAAATAGCACGCGAGTGCGGCATTTCGGGTGCTGCAATCCACCAACGAGTACGCAAATTGGAAGAGAATGGCATAATTGCAGGTTCGCACCTAAGGGTAGACCCAAAGGCTATGGGATTTGACGTGTGTGCCTTTGTGGGGGTGCAACTCTCGCAACCCGAGCTTACCGATGTGGTGGTTGAAAAGTTAACTCAGGTACGCGAAATTGTGGAGTGCCACTTTATTACAGGACGCAATACGCTGTTAATCAAATTATATTGCCGCGATAACGAACACTTGATGAAGGTTCTGGTAAACACCATCCAAAAGATAAAAGGGGTAAACCAAACTGAAACTTTCGTTTCGCTCAATGAGCCCATAGGAGCCAGAGAGGTACATTTGGATAACGAGTAACGAACTTAAAAATAAGAACTATGTTTTCAGGAATAGTGCAGAGTGTAGCTCTGGTAGAAAAGTTAAACCGCCAAGGCACCAATCTTAATATCACGCTGCGCTCAAAGCTCACCCCTGAGCTCCATATCGACCAAAGCGTGGCTCACAACGGTGTATGCCTGACAGTGGTGGATATTGCAGAACAATGCTACACAGTGACTGCCATTGCCGAGACACTTCTCAAAAGTAATTTGGGAGAACTCAGTGTGGGTGACCAAGTTAATTTAGAACGGTCGATGCGGGCCGACGGAATGCTCGATGGCCATATTGTGCAGGGGCACGTCGACACAACAGCCATCTGCCGTAATATAGAACATCAACAAGGGAGTTGGTACTATACATTTGAACACGAGGCAAAAAAAGAGTTCCAAACGGTGGAGAAGGGGTCAGTATGCGTAAATGGGGTTAGTCTGACGGTGGTCAACTCTCGTGAAAACTCTTTTCAGGTGGCCATCATACCATATACTTATGAAAACACTAATTTTCACTGCTTTGAAGTTGGTAGTCGTGTGAATTTGGAATTCGATATTTTGGGCAAATACATACTAAAATATATGACTATTTATGGAGCCAAATAAAGTGTTCGACCCCGATGCTACAGGGGTGGCCAATGGTAACTATTTTGGCTTTGAGTTTTCGATATCACAGGCTGACTTAGTGTTACTTAGCGTGCCTTGGGATGCCACGGTAAGCTATCGAGCTGGCACAGCTTTAGGGCCTGAAGCCATAAAAGAGGCCTCCACACAAGTGGAGATATACGATGCCCAGTATGGCGACCTTTGGAAGCGTGGTATAGCCACAGACCAAGCCGAACCATTCGCCACTAAATATGGGGTCCAAGTAAGAGAAAAAGCAGCAAAAATTATATCGCAAATAGAACATGGGGAGAGTGGCGATAGCTCAATTTTAGAAGAGGTGAACTCAGCATGTGCAACGCTGCACGAAAAGATATATCGTAGGGCAACCGAGCTACTCGACTCCAGTAAAATAGTGGGCCTTGTGGGAGGAGACCACAGCACACCACTAGGGCTCGTGCGCGCCTTGGCACAGAGGCACCCAGGTATGGGGATTTTACACATCGATGCCCATTGCGATTTGCGTGAGGCCTACGAAGGATTCACCTACTCACATGCCTCAATAATGTACAATATACTAAAATCCACAGACATAGTTCAACTAACGCAAGTAGCTGTACGGGACTTCTGCTCAGAAGAGTTAGCCTTGGTAAATAAAGACAACCGCGTGACTCAATTTACTGATTTACAATTAAATCAAGCTAAATTTAGTGGACGAAGCTGGAGCGAGCAATGTGCCCAAATTATTAACACCTTACCAAAAAAGGTCTACATTAGTTTGGACATTGATGGACTAGACCCATCGCTCTGTCCATCAACAGGCACGCCTGTGGCTGGAGGACTCAGCTGGAATGAGACCATATATCTGTTACACAAAATCAAGGAAAGTGGCCGCACGGTGGTGGGTTTTGACCTAAACGAAGTGTCGCCAAGCGATGACCAATGGGATGCCAATGTGGGAGCTAGAATTTTATATAAACTATGTTTACTTGCACTAAGTTGAATTTTACTTTACTCTAATCTTTTTCACCATGCAATCAGCTAAAACACCATTGGGAGCAATTCAGAAATTCTTACATTCACCTCTTGCTGGTGGAGCTATACTTATTATGTGCACCATTGTGGCCCTTATTTTCTCGCACCTTGATGCCACCAGTGCTTGGTATGCAGGATTATGGGAGAGTTCATTAACGATAGGCTTTCCAGGATTTGGCATAACACATACAATACAAGAGTGGATTAATGATGCCCTTATGGCTGTCTTCTTCTTTGCCGTTGGTTTGGAAATCAAACGTGAAATAGTTGCTGGTCAACTCAAGTCCTTTCACCAGGCCTCACTACCCATAGCAGCGGCCATAGGGGGGATGATTGTACCAGCACTTATATATGTAAGTTTCAACGAGGGAACACCATCGGCACACGGCTGGGGAATACCCATGGCCACCGACATAGCCTTTGCACTAGGAGTGTTGTCGATGTTTTCGAGTCGAGTGCCGCTATCGCTCAAAGTCTTTCTGACGGCACTAGCCATTGTGGATGACTTAGGTGCTATTTTGGTTATCGCCATCTTCTACTCCTCCTCAATCAACTTTGTGATGCTCGGGTGTGCAGCATTAATATTTATCTACCTAATGCTCCTGAACCACTACAATGTTTACAAAATGCGTATGTACCTAATACCAGCCATTGTTCTATGGTTCTTATTTCTAAACTCGGGAGTACACGCAACCATTGCAGGTGTGCTCATTGCCATGACAATGCCAAGTAGTTCAAAATTCACCAAAGCACAATTTATACAACGCTCAGCGGAGTTATTATCAATATTCAAGAAATCAGAACAAGGGCTCGAATTAATCAATAATGAGACCCAACACCAAGCTCTACAAGAGTTAAGAGTGATAAGCCGCAATACTATTTCACCTATCCAACGGTTGGAACACGCCCTACACTCCAGTGTTAACTTCTTTATTATGCCTATCTTTGCCCTGGCCAATGCGGGGGTGGTGATTGCCATGACCGACCTACCTGCTCTTCTTGATAGCCAAGGACTTGGTATTGAATTAGGGCTGATTATAGGTAAACCTATCGGAATTGTCCTCTTTAGTTGGATAATTATAAAAATGGGGCTCAGTCAGATGCCTCAAGGGGCCACATGGCCAAAGCTTATAGGAGTGGGATGTTTGGGAGGTATAGGCTTTACGATGTCCATATTTATTGATATGTTGGCCTTTAGCGACCCAACAATGGTAAGCTATGGCAAGATGGCTATTCTAACAGCTTCTATCATAGCTGGTATTGTGGGCTCGGTGGTGTTAATGAACACAAAAAAAGTAGAGAGTCGCTATCATTGGTAGTAATGTAAAATATCTGCGCCTATGAAAAAGATTTCACTTATCTTGTTGCTAATATTTTTGGCAGCAAGTCAGTTGTCCGTGGCACAAAATTTGGCCAAGATAACCGAAAGGATTGATTCGCTTCATCCGCACCACATTCAAACAGAGCTAGGCTTCAGCTTTTTTATGAAGTCTAAAGATGGGAAACCTTTCTCAGACCTTGTGCTTCATGCTTCGCAAAACTTGGCCTATGTATCTGCTCTACATGGCTACCGTCTCAACGGAGCGCAATACTTTGAACGAAACAATGACGGCACAATCGACCAACGTTGCTATGCCTTGGTGGATGTGGCTCCCTTTCAATATCATATGACAGATGGTATGCTGAAAGAGCGTAAGCTCTATGGTCACGCCATGGTACTATGGGAAAATAATTCAGACAGAGGACTACGATGGCGATATAAAGTGGGGGCCTATATTCACCCTTGGGGATACAGTAGTAAGAAATTCCGTTTTAATTTCAGCCTTGGTGTAGTTGGTGCTTGGGCATTATGGTGGGTCAACAACCCAACAAAAATCGAAGCAATGACCCCACAAAGAAGAGAGATGGCCAACTACATCAACAGCCAATATGCGCCCTACAAGGGAGATTATCGAGAATTTACAGACGTAAAATTGTCGCTCAATTTGGAATTGGAGTGGATGCCAAGCAAGGTATTTTCGATGACCCTAAACTCTTATGTCGACCAAGGGCTCTGCTCGCCATTCAACGACCAGATAAAAGAACGCTACCCCGAACTACGCAAAATGTACCCACACTTAGTGGCTGACCTGCGTTTGAATTTCACGGTGCACAAATCGCTTGACCTCTTTATCAATCTAAACAACGACTACGAACGTGGGGCACTCACCATTTGGGGTGCCGATTGGCAAAGCACATCCACAATAGGCATAGCGTGGAAATTCAGAGATAAAGGAGAGTACTAAAATTAGTTTTTGAAGAGTGAACTCACAAAACGAGAAGCATCGAATACCTGAAGGTCAGCTACCCCCTCTCCAACACCAATATAGGCCACTGGAATATGCATCTGGTGAGAAATACCAATAACCACTCCCCCCTTGGCCGTACCATCTAATTTAGTGACGGCCAGCGCGCTAACCTGTGTGGCAGCAGTAAACTGACGAGCCTGTTCATAGGCGTTCTGTCCCGTGGAACCATCCAACACCAGAAGAACCTCGTGCGGAGAATTTGGGATAACTTTTTGCATCACAGTACGAATTTTAGTAAGCTCATTCATCAAGCCAACCTTATTATGCAGACGTCCTGCTGTATCGATAAGCACCACATCTGCCCCCGCAGCCTTGGCCGCAGCCAGAGTGTCGTAGGCCACAGAAGCGGGGTCCGAACCCATCTGTTGCTTAATGATTTTGGCTCCAGCACGCACTGACCACACCTCTAACTGCTCGATGGCAGCAGCACGAAAAGTATCGGCAGCCCCTATGTAGACACGTTTACCCGAGGTCTCTAACCTAGCAGCTAACTTACCAATGGTTGTGGTTTTACCCACCCCATTGACCCCAACAACCATCACCACAAAAGGGTTGCCATCAGCATCCTTTTCAAAATTAAAGCCATGTTCCAAAGAAATATTGGACTCCAACATATCCGAAATCTCGGCACGCAAAATACCATTGAGTTCACTGGTATCTAGGTATTTATCACGAGCAACACGAGCCTCGATACGGGCAATGATGGCAAGGGTGGTCTCGACACCAACATCAGAACTCACCAACACCTGCTCCAGGTTATCCAACACCTGTTCATCGACTCGGCTCTTGCCAACCACCGCGCGAGAGAGCTTAGAGAAAAACCCTTCACGACTCTTCTCTAACCCATTATCAAGCTTTTGCTGGGCCTCGGGAGCGGCATCTTTTTTCTTAAAAAAGTCAAACAACCCCATGGTTATGATAATTTTATTGCCAATTCGGCAAGTTGTTCAGCCGAAATAGCCGAAGGGGAATCAATCATCTGGTCGCGCCCTGAATTATTTTTAGGGAAGGCGATATAGTCGCGAATAGAATCCTGACCTCCAAAAATTGCACACCAACGGTCGAAACCAAAAGCGATACCTCCATGAGGTGGCGCACCATACTTAAAGGCCCCTAGAAGGAAACCAAATTGCTCCTGAGCCTGTTCCTTGGTGAAGCCCAAAACCTCGAACATTCGGCTTTGTAGTGTCTGCTCGTGGATACGAATTGAGCCCCCACCCACCTCGACACCATTACAAACAAAGTCATAAGCATCGGCACGTACAGCCCCAGGGTCAGTGTCGAACAGAGCAATATCCTCCTTGACAGGAGAGGTAAATGGATGATGCATGGCAAAGAAACGCCCCGCCTGCTCGTCCCACTCCAAAAGCGGGAAGTCCACAACCCACATTGGGGCAAAAACGCCAACAGTGCGCAAGCCAAGACGACCACCCATCTCCAGACGCAATTCACCCAACCCCTTAAGAGTTGCCGTACGAGAGCCAGCCATCACCAATATTAAGTCACCCTTTTGAGCCCCAAGTGCCTCAGCCCAAAGTTTAAGAACATCTTGTCCGAAAAATTTATCAACACTCGACTTTACAGTTCCTTCCTCACCCAGACGAGCATAAATAAGCCCTGTACCTCCAATCTGAGGACGCTTGACCCACTCGGTAAGTTCATCCATCTGTTTGCGAGTATAACTTCCAGCCCCTTTAGCACATATGGCCCCCACATATTCGGCATTGTCAAAAACCGAGAAGCCAGCGCCACGCATGGCTGGAGTAAACTCCTCGATACACATTTCGAAACGGATATCTGGTTTATCAGACCCATAATACTTCATGGCATCGGCATAACTCATCCGAGGAAACTTTGGTGTAACCTCCACCCCTATAACCTTCTCAAACATGGCGCGAATCATCCCCTCGAAAGTACGAAGTACATCTTCACGCTCAACAAAGGCCATCTCGCAATCTATCTGCGTAAATTCGGGCTGACGGTCAGCTCTTAAATCCTCATCGCGAAAGCAGCGCACTATCTGGAAATAACGGTCAAACCCACTCACCATCAAGAGCTGTTTGAAGGTCTGAGGCGACTGTGGCAAAGCATAAAACTGCCCCTGGTTCATTCGCGAAGGCACCACAAAATCGCGAGCTCCCTCGGGTGTGGATTTGATTAAATAAGGGGTTTCAATTTCAAGAAATCCCTGTTCATCAAGATAATGGCGTACAATCTGAGCCATGCGGTGGCGCAACATCAAAGCCTTTTGCAAAGGATTGCGACGCAAATCAAGATATCTATATTTCATTCGGAGCTCATCACCACCATCTGAATTATCCTCGATGGTAAAAGGTGGCGTTTCTGAAACATTAAGAACAGTTATTTCACTAGCCAAGAGTTCAATCTCGCCAGTTGGAATCTTAGTATTCTTCGAGGCACGCTCAATTACTTGACCACTAACCTGTATCACAAATTCACGTCCCAAACTCTCGGCCACAGCCTTCAACGAGGCCGAAGCGTGCTCATCAACTGCTATCTGAGTGATACCATAACGGTCGCGAAGGTCAATAAAAATCATGGCTCCAAGGTTGCGCACACGCTGCACCCAGCCGCTTAGGAGAACCTGTTGGTTTACATCCGTGGCGCGTAGGCAACCACAAGTATGTGTTCTATACATATTGCATTCTATTTTAAACGGCACAAAGGTAATATAAAAAAGCGAAATTGGTAAACAGATAGCTCACAAGGGCTATTGTCGCACCACTTTCCGAGCCATATCGATTGCATCAGTGGTTGGAGTTATGGGGTAGGCATTGGTCTGACGTGTCCAGGCAGCCTCCATATCAAAGTAGTCAAAATCTATCGGCAAAGCCTTGTTGGTGTTAATATAATCGAAAAAATATTTCCACCGTGGATAGTAAAAATCTCGCAACAGGCCACTCCACTCACGATGAGCATAATCGTGAAGTCCACCCTCATTGGCGGCACGATGGTCACCCCAAATAGTGAGCAAAGTTCGGGCATTCCAACGATAAAAATCACGCTCGGCAGGAGTACGCCCCATTCGCATTGCACTTTCAATCCAGGGACCAACCATAAAATCAGTACGCGAGGAAAGTAAATCATCCTGAAGCAAAATCAATTGCAAAAACTTATTGGAGAGTGTCTTGAACACATCTTGATCGCCACGGTCAAAAGCTGTACGGATTTGAGGCAATAAGATATGGGCACGATTGGCCACCACTTGACGCGCCAAGTCAACTAAATCATACTCAAAATTATTGCACCCACGAAACTTTTCAGCCACCGACATCATAAGCTGTAAAGCACGCTCAAGCTGCTCATTATCATAATACATATCAGTATTACCCCAAGTAGACACATGCTCTATCTCAAGTGCTGGACGGGCACAAAGCACCGACTCGCAAGTACCCTCTTTTGGTGTATCATAAGGTGCATTATAGGCTGTACTACCCAATATCTGCCAAGCCTCAACAAGCTCAGCTGTTGAATTACCGTAGCGTCTCTTTGGCCACTGCGCCAACCACGAC
>JAVVSB010000006.1:23069-68669 GCA_036654415.1 Mucinivorans sp.
ATAACTCGCTGCATTTTGCCATAGAGACCAACATTACCACCAAAATTAAGAATCATATTATATATCCAGTCGTGCTGTTCATAACCATTTTTGCGGTACCAAGGGCTCCTGGTGTCGCCCCACTGAGGACGCTCTTCGGAGGCTAAATCCAGCACCACCACATCACCAGCAGGCAGATGGCCTATCATGCCCATGCGAGGATTGTCCTGCCAAGCCTGAGCCACCCACACACCTCCTGGAGAGGCCTTTTTCATGGCATTATAGATGGCTGTACCACTAGCCTTTAAATCTACGCCTTGGACACTACCTCCCTCATGAAAAGGGTCGATGGCGTAATATTTGGCTGTGCCAAAAAGTTTTTCATAATTACGATAATAGACATCAGCTATTTCGGCAAAGCGAGGATCTGTGGGTTGCAAAAAAGCTGGACGATTAAAGCCACACCAAAGCCCAGGGTCTTGAACATTGAGCCCCAACTTGGTCCCTGCATTACGTGGAATCATACCAGAATAACCTACAAAGACAGGCTCGATGCCAAACTCACGATAACGCGCCACTATTTTTTGTTGCAACTCAACCTGAGAATCATACCAGTTTTGAGGATTGGGACCACCCCACCCCTCCAAATTATTCATCAGCCACCAAGCCTGATGAGCTGGACCAGCAATAAATTCATCAATTTCTGGTTTGGAGTAACCAAGTTCCAATAGTGTGGCGCGCCATACCGAGGCTGCACCGTTAAGAGCAAGTGGCATATTGATACCATGAAGAGCCATCCAATCTATCTCCTGTTGCCAACGGTCCCAACCCCAAAAAGCCATGGAGTAGGAGAATGTACAATAGTTAAGATAATAACGCAGGAGCATTTTGGTGGAGTGACGTTCCACACTATCCACACGTGGCAATTTACCAAGACGTGCTTTCATATTACCCCAAGTAAGGTTGACCCCAACGTGATATTTAAGATACCAGTTAAGCCCCGAGGCAACACTAACCCAATTGTTGCCACGGACAACCACCTTGCCACCTTTTTGCGAGAGTTCAAAAAAATCCTCGGACGACTGTTGGTCAGAAAGTTCAAAGACAAACTTTTTACTGGCACCAACTTCGATGCGCTCGGCCAAACCCGACACTGGACTACCAGCCCAAACACAAAGAGAAGTTAGAGCAAAAACAACGGAGATTAAAACTGTTTTTTTCATTATTTTACACTATTTAAAGCCTTGAGCTATTTGAGAGGCTATATTGTCGAGAGCTTGTTGTAACTTACCACCTATCATCATTTTCATCATCGTATTGAGCTCCACATCGAGCACCAAACGCATACGTGTTTGGGAGCAGGACAACTCCTTGAATTGTATCCAGAAGGTAAAGGGGAAAGGTGCTCCACCCTGACCCTGCCCCACCTTGACCAAAGTGTTGGGTGTACGCTCAATAATAGAGAGAGAGACTCTAAAACCCTTAGCCATAAAGCTACATGTGTCGTCATCGGCCTGCCAACTATCGACCCGAGTAGAGAGCATGGGGGTAAAATTAGAGAATTTCGAGAGGGCACCAAAGACCACCTCTGCGGGGCGCAAAATCTGTTGTTGTTTACTTTCGTACTTCATGGTCAATCGTTATTTACCCCACTGCGAAGGGTTGGCACGCCACTCTTTTAAAGTCTCTATCTGCTCAGCTGTGACATAATTTTCGGCAACAGCCTCCTCAATAAGTGCGTTATAATTACACAAAGTGGTCAACTCCACATTGGCTTGAGCAAAGTTCTCTTGAGCCTTGGCGAAACCATAGGTAAAGATGGCCACCATGCCCTGCACATCGCACCCTGTGGCACGTAGAGCCTCAACCGCACTGAGAGAACTACCTCCAGTGGAAATTAAATCCTCGACCACGACCACCTTCTGCCCACGTTCAAAATAGCCCTCAACTTGGTTAGATAGACCATGGTCTTTGGGAGATGAACGCACATAAATAGCTGGTAAACCAAGCTCCTCGGCAGCCAAAACCCCCCAAGCAATAGCTCCTGTGGCAACCCCTGCCACAACCTGAGCATCGGGGTACTTACTCGCAATAACCTTTGCGAAGGATTCGTAAACCAAAGCACGCGCCTCGACAAAAGATAATACCTTGCGATTGTCGCAGTATATAGGGCTATGCCAGCCACTGGCCCATATAAATGGATTTGCTGGACTCAATTTAATTGCTTTAATTTGTAGTAGTGTACGTGCTATCTCTTTTTCCATGTTTTAAAAAATTTAACTATTGTTACGATGAACAAAGATACAAAAATTATTCAAGCCGCAGGCGGTTTGGTACTAAATTCACAAGGAGAAATATTAATGATTTTTCGTAGAGGCTTTTGGGACCTACCAAAAGGCAAACTCGAAAAGGGTGAAACATTGGAGCAGTGCGCCCTACGCGAGGTGTGCGAAGAGTGTGGCCTGGAAATAGATATGCTACAACTGCAACGGCCATTGTGCACCACCGTCCACCACTACGAGCAGGACAACACAGCCATTGAAAAACACAGCCATTGGTGGGCCATGTTGTACGCAGGTCAAGCACCTTTAACGCCACAAACCCAGGAAGATATAGAGCGTGCCGTATGGCTCACTCCTGCCGAAGCATTGGGCAAATTAGACAGAGCCTATGCCACAATTTCAGAGGTGTTTAAGGCTTATATCGGTTAGAATTGAAAGTAGATAAAGGACTGAAGTTCGCCTGTACGTAACTGCATCACAAGCCAGATAACCACTGAAATAACCACGGGGTAAACCCACAGTGGCAGAGCTATGTAACGCTGCATAACCCGCTTTTCAAAACTGTCAGAGACGAAATGGGTGATGTAGCCCAGTAACAAAAATATAAGTACCCACTTATACCCCACCACAAAGTCAAAGAATATCTCGGGATGAAAGTTTGTAAAAATCTGCGAGAGCATATCCCAAGCCTTGGACATATCAGAGGCACGGAAGAATATCCAGCTAAAGCATATTAAATGAAAGGTAATAAAGATTCCTAAGATGCGACGCCACCGCTTCATATCCTGCCCCTGAGCTTTGAAAGAGCTAAAACGCCCCATGGTCCACTTATGCACTGCCAAAGAGCCACCATGGATGGCACCCCAAAGCAAAAAACGAAGCGAAGCCCCATGCCAAAGCCCACCTAAAAGCATAGTTATAATAAGGTTGAGGTAGGTTCTAAACTTGCCTTTACGGTTACCTCCCAAGGATATATAGAGGTAATCCTTGAGCCAACTGCTGAGCGAAATGTGCCAACGTCGCCAAAATTCGGTAATGGTGGCTGACTTATATGGAGAGTCGAAGTTGGCATTAAAACGGAATCCCAGTAACAGAGCCATACCTATGGCCATATCGGAGTAACCAGAGAAGTCGCAATAAATCTGCATCGCATAACCGTAAGTACCCATTAAATTCTCCAACCCGCTATAGAGCATAGGCTCGTCAAAGACGCGGTCAACAAAGTTCACGCTAATAAAGTCTGAAATGACAGCTTTTTTAAACAAACCACAAGTAATCAAAAACATAGCCTCGCCCAATTCACTACGACTCACAGTTATGGGCGTACGACGAATCTGCCATATAAAATCACGCGCCCGAACAATGGGACCTGCAACCAGTTGTGGAAAAAAAGAGACATAAAATAGATAATCCCAATAGTAGCGCAGAGGTGTGATTCTATCTCGATAAATATCAATCACATAACTCATAGACTGAAAAGTAAAAAACGAAATGCCGATTGGAAGAAAAAGATTAGCAAAATCGAAAGGGGCCGAAACGAAATTATTAATAATCTCGATAAAAAGATTGGTGTACTTAAAATAGCAGAGTAACCCAATATTGATTGTACAACTAAGTGCCAGCAATAACCGCTTACGCAGCAAATAACCAGCCCGAGACATAAAATAACCTATGGTAAAATCACTAAGCGAAACAAAAACCAATAGCAGAAAATACATTCCACTAGTTTTGTAATAAAAATAGAGCGAAAAAGCTATAACAAAAAAGATACGAAGATTGGTGGTCTTCTGTAATAAACTGTAGATGATTGTGAAACCTAAAAAGAGAAATAAGAACAGGCCGCTGGTAAACATTAACGGCTCACTCGGTATACACTTTAGTTGTTCAAATATTAAGGTTAAATATTCCACAAAACTTATAAAATTTGAGGTCAAAGGTAAATCATTTGATAAGATTCTCCAAATATTTGCCCACGTGGTGAAATAAATATTTTTAACCAAAATCTTCATTCAATAGCAGTTGCTTTGATGAATCCACAAAAACCACTACCTTTGAACAATTATTTTTATATTATGAGACAGCTAATAATCTTATTTATTGCGGGTTGCCTACTGGGTAGTTGTTCTGAACCACAACAAAAACCAAAGCACCCCAAAAAGTTCAAAATGGTGGAAGTCCCCACCGCCCTAAGCTCGCAAAAAGAGCGGGTGGAGTTTGTAATCCAAAACTATTGGAAGAGCTACAATTTTGCCGACACCACACTAATTCAACGCCAGGAGTTCACAGAACAGGCTTTTGCCGATTTTATCCAAATACTGTTCAATATCACCCCCGAGCAAGCTAGAGTGGCCATAGACAAACAGATGCAAAGCGCAATAATTGCATCACAAGAGATGTTCGACCACTTTTGCTCGCTATACCAAAAATACCTCTACGACCCAAATTCGCCCATGCGTAATGAAGAGCTATATATGGTATATCTTCAAAGTATACTGAGTAACCCACTGGTGGAGACGACAATGAAGATAAGGCCTGAGTACCAGTTAGAGATGGCCCTAAAAAACAGAAAATCGACCAAAACCGCAGACTTTAATTTCACCGATAGCCATAAGCATAAAAACTCGCTATATAACTCGCTTAAAGAACGTACAATACTGTTTTTTAATAACCCCGACTGCCACAATTGCGCCCAAGTGAAGCAACAGATGGCATCATCAATAATCATTGAACAACTCAGCACACAGGGGCGTCTGCAAATAGTGTCCATCTATGTGGATGAGGATATGGGACCTTGGTTTCGCCAAGCAGACCAAGTGCCAGTCACTTGGATTAACGGTTACACCAAAGGGACAGGTGTGCAGATGAGCACCGTTTACGACCTAAGGGCCATACCAACACTATATTTACTTGATGGGCAGGGTATAGTGCTGCTTAAAGATGCCCCTTTTGAACAGATAGAGGCCTTTTTAGACCAGGAAAACTCCTAAATAAACCGCCTTTAATAGACAAACCAGACCACAAATAATTGTTGTTTGGTGATATTTTTGTAACTTTGTCTCCTAAAAAATATAGTACAAATCAATAATATGCAGAAAATTCTTATCCTTGATTTTGGTTCGCAATACACCCAGCTCATAGCCCGAAGAGTGCGTGAGCTCAATGTCTATTGTGAAATACACCCTTTCAATAAATTTCCAAAAGTTGAAGACTTTACGGGGGTGATACTCTCGGGCAGCCCTTTTTCAGTACGTGACAAAAACGCACCGCAAGTGGATTTAACCAGTATTAAAGGCAAAATGCCACTTTTGGGAGTGTGTTACGGTGCTCAATACTTAGCTCATAACTTTGGCGGAGAGGTGGCACCAAGTGGCTCACGCGAATATGGGCGTGCCCATCTAAGCAAAATAGAACCAGAAAATCCACTCATTAAGAACCTTTCGGATAGTTCGCAAGTATGGATGTCGCACGGCGACACGATTGTGAAAATTCCACAAAATTATACCATTATTGCTTCGACTGAAGATGTAGCCGTGGCTGCTTTTGCCATCAAAGGTGAACAGAGTTGGGGTATACAATTCCACCCAGAGGTTTACCACAGCGAGCAGGGACTAGAACTACTGCGTCACTTTGTAGTCGACATCTGTGGATGCGCTCAGGATTGGACACCAAAAGGCTATATTGAGACCACAGTGGAGGAGCTGCGCACAAAAATAGGCAAGGATAAAGTTGTACTTGGGCTCTCGGGCGGTGTCGATTCGTCAGTGGCGGCTGAACTGCTGCACCGTGCCATCGGAGAGCAGTTGGTATGTATATTTGTGGATATGGGTCTACTACGCGGAGGTGAATATGCCTCGGTGCTGGACAGTTATAAAACTATGGGGCTCAATGTTATAGGCGTTGATGCAGGAGCCAAATTCCTGGGTGACTTAAAAGGAATAACCGACCCCGAACAAAAACGCAAGGTGATAGGACGCGATTTTATTGAAGTTTTTGACCAACAGGCTAAAAAGCTTACCGATGTGAAATGGCTGGCTCAAGGAACAATCTATCCTGACGTAATTGAGAGTGTATCGGTTAACGGTCCATCAATGACCATCAAGTCGCACCACAATGTGGGCGGACTACCCAAAGAGATGAACCTTAAAATTGTAGAGCCACTGCGTCTACTCTTTAAAGATGAGGTAAGACGTATAGGACGAGAGTTGCAGGTACCAGAGAATATTCTGGGTCGCCACCCATTCCCAGGTCCAGGGCTCGGTATACGTATTTTGGGCGAAGTGACACCAGAAAAGGTGGCCATACTGCAAGCAGCAGACAAAATATTTATTGACTCGTTGCGTGAATGGGGACTATACGACAAAGTATGGCAAGCTGGGGTGATGTTGCTACCTGTACAAAGTGTGGGGGTAATGGGCGATGAGCGTACGTATGAAAGTTGTGTAGCCCTTCGCGCTGTGGCTTCGACTGACGGCATGACAGCTGACTGGGTACACCTGCCATACGAATTCTTGGCCAAAGTCAGTGGTGAGATAATCAACAAAGTACGCGGCATTAACCGAGTAGTGTACGATATTTCGTCAAAACCACCTGCAACCATAGAATGGGAATAAAGATGAGACGATATATCAATAAAGCCATTGCTACTTTAGGGCTCAAAAACCTGTTTTTTGCGGGTTCAAAGAGCTATTGGGAAAAAAGGTACCTCAGCGGAGGCAACTCTGGGTCAGGTTCCTACAATCGTCTATCTGAATTCAAGGCCGAGATACTAAATAATTTTTGTACCACACACTCCATAGAACACGTGGTAGAGTTTGGTTCTGGAGATGGTAACCAACTATCACTTAGCAATTACCATCACTACGTGGGATTAGATGTTTCACCCACGGCTGTGGAGAAATGTATGGCAAAATTTGAGAAGGACCCTACTCGCTCGTTCTATCTGCTGGGAACGGTGGATTTGAAGGATGAGAAATTCAAGTGCGAGCTAAGTCTATCTCTTGATGTGATTTTCCACCTGGTGGAAGATTCTGTCTTTGAGGAATATATATATAATCTATTCTCAGTGTCAACAGATTATGTAATCATCTACTCTAGTAACTATAACCGACGGGAGGCTGCACACGTGCGCCATCGCTGTTTTACCTATTTTGTGGAGCAAAATATCCACAACTTCGTTTTGGAACAGACCATCAAAAATCGTTACCCATTTGAAGCATCAAACAGTGACCTTACATCATTTGCCGATTTCTATATTTACAAAAAAACCAATTAAAAACGAAACACTAATGGCTAAATTTTCTTCACTTTTGTTTCTTGCCCTCACCGTATGCGCATGCGGTAATGCACCTATAAAACAGGCGACCATTCCCACATACCCATGTGCTAAGATTGACACGGCCAGCGCCATTATCTTTTCGGATTTTGCAGCCGAAATCAAAAGCGAAGTTGTGGTTGACATACGCCCACGTGTTTCAGGCTACTTAAGTAAGATAGCCGTATCAGAAGGAGCTCCCGTGGCTCAAGGTCAGGTGCTTTTTGTGATAGACCAAGCCGAGTTGGAACAACAATACAACGCTGCCGTGGCTAGTGTAGACGTGGCACGAGCCAATGTGGCCACAGCTGAACTAGAAGTACGGAAAATGAAGCCGCTGGTGGAGAAGGGTATCATCAGCCCCTTTGAGTTGGAGGCAGCTAGTAGTAGCCTCACAGCGGCATTGGCCAATTTGGACTATGCTATTTCGCAAAAAAATAACGCCAAAATTAACCTTGGATACGCCACCGTCACCTCGCCTGTTAAAGGGGTTGTAGGACGTATTGTGGCACGTCAGGGGACTTTGGTATCACCTTCGGACCCCACTCCGCTGACCAGCGTGTCGGGCGATGGAAGTGTGTCAGCCTACTTCTCAATCGATGAACAAAGTATGTTGGACATAGCCGCTGCAGTGGACGGATTGAGTCTGTCAGAAAAGATAGCTAAATTACCAAGTGTCAATCTTTTACTTTCAAATAAGAGTATCTATCCCTACCCTGGCAAATTGGAACTGGCAAGTGGGTTGGTGGATATGACAACTGGGTCAGTACAACTCAAGGCCAATTTTGAAAACAAAAACACGACCCTTCGCTCTGGTAGTTCGGGCGTGGTGCGCCTAAATAATCCTGTACACGGGGCTATCATAGTTCCACAAAAAGCCACCTACGAGATGCAAGACCGCCGAATGGTCTATGTGGTGACCGACAGCAGCACACTTAAATCAACACTAATCGATGTAAAAGGGGTTACAGGCGATAATTACGTGGTGGATGGCGACCTTAAATTGGGAGATGTGATTCTACTAGAAGGGCTTGATTATGTAAAAGATGGGGATAAAATAGAGCCCAAACTTTAAACAAGCGAGCAGCTGCTAAATTAGTCCGCAATTTAATTTATTTTCAAAATGGTAGAAAAATTCCTAAAAAGGCCTGTGCTGTCGACAGTCTTTTCAATAGTTATATTCTTGGTAGGGTTACTAGGACTTAAATCATTGCCTATTACGCAGTTTCCAGAGATTGCACCACCCATGATTCAGGTTTCGACCAACTATATGGGGGCCAATGCCGATGTTGTGCTCAAATCGGTTATTGCGCCACTCGAGGAGCAGATTAATGGCGTTGAAAACATGACCTACATGGTCTCCTCGGCTGGTAATGATGGCTCGGCTACCATTAAGATATATTTTAAGTTAGGCACCAACGCCGACATGGCTTCGGTCAACGTGCAGAGCCGAGTATCAGCTGCCACCAGTAAGCTACCAAGCTCGGTGGTGCAGTACGGCATAACAACCGAAAAAAGCTTTAACTCCATGCTGCTCATGGTGTCCGTGTATAGCGAAAATCCAATATACGACGAGACCTTCTTGCAAAATTATGCCAAGATTAACCTGTATCCAGAACTTCAACGCGTAAGCGGAGTAGGACGCGTTTCAGTCTTTGGGATGCGCGATTATTCGATGCGCGTGTGGTTACAACCCGAAAAATTAGCTGCCTATGGGCTCAATCCAATGGATGTAATATCGTCTATCGGAGAGCAAAATATAGAGGCTGCCCCAGGTAAGTTTGGGGATAACTCAGGGCAAAGTTTCACCTATACACTAAAATACAAGGGAAAATTCACCGAGCCAGACCAATATGGGAATATAGTAATCAAAGCTCTGAGCGATGGACGTATTTTACGACTGAGAGATGTTGCCAAGGTGGAACTCGGTGCTTTTGACTACTCAGTAACCTGTTTGGAAAACGGGTACCCAGCCATGGCACTGGCCGTGTATCAAATGGCGGGCACCAATGCACAGCTAATTGTGGATGACGTAAAGAAAGTATTAGAAAAGAGTGCAAAAAGCTTCCCTGAGGGGGTAAAATACTCAATCCCATACGACACCAATAAATTTCTTGAAGCATCAATTGGACAAGTAGTGGACACATTCATCGAAGCCTTTATTCTGGTCTTTTTGGTGGTCTATCTCTTCCTTCAGGATTTTAAATCGACACTAATTCCAGGTATAGCCTCGCTGGTGGCCATTGTCGGCACTTTCTTCTTCCTGATGCTATTTGGCTTTACTCTCAACATATTGACGCTCTTTGCCTTGGTGTTGGCCATAGGAATGGTGGTTGATGATGCCATAGTGGTGGTGGAGGCCGTGCACGCAAAAATGCACGAAGGTGAGACCAATGTCTACGAGGCCACACGTAAGGCCATGGGCGAAATCACAGGAGCAATTATCTCAATCACCTTTGTGATGTCGGCCGTCTTTTTGCCAGTGACCTTTATGAGTGGACCAACAGGGGTTTTCTATAACCAATTTGCCATAACGCTAGCCGTAGCGGTAATCATTTCGGCCATTAACGCCCTAACACTAAGCCCTGTACTATGTATCATATTTATCAAACCCCCAAAAGGCGAAAAACGACAAACCCTTGTCAAACGTTTTCACACCGCTTTTAATGCTGGATTTGATAGCTTGACTGAAAAATATACCCGCGCCTTAGGTTTTCTATTCCGTCGTCGTTGGGTAACGGTGGCGATTTTAGGTTTTTTTGGAGCAATGACCTACTACTTCTTGATGACCACCCCAACGGGATTTATCCCAACAGAAGACCAAGGGGTGCTGTTCTTGGACGTAACAATGCCTGCTGGAACATCACGCGAACGTACAGAAAAGGTGCTTAACGAAATTAGTGACATAGCCGCTCAGATGCCTGTTATCACAGACAGATTGAGTATCACGGGCACATCACTAATCTCGGGAGCCGTTGGTGGGGCCTATGGGCTAGGAGTGATGACTATCAAAAATTGGAGCGATAGACCAGACACCACAATCGGCAATGTGCTATCGCAACTCTATACCCGAACTGCTCACATCAAAGAGGGCAAAATTCTGTTCTTTACTCCACCCACCGTGTCAGGATTCGGTATTTCAGATGGTTTCGAGGTGCAGCTTCAGGATAAAACAGGTGGCGATTTGAACAAATTTTATGATATTACGCAACGTTTTATCGAACAGCTCAATTCACAGGCAGAGATTAAATACGGTACAACGTCATTTAACGTCAACTTCCCTCAATATGAATTTACACTAAACGTAGATAAGTGTAAATTGATGGGGGTAAATGTATCGGATGTATTCAACACCTTGCAAGTATACTTTGGCTCGGCTCAAGCTTCGGACTTCAACCGTTTTACCAAATATTATAGGGTTATGGTTCAAGCCAACCCAGAAGAACGAACTTCGCTGGAGTCGCTCAGCAAAATTATGGTACGTAACTCTGAAGGGACAATGGTACCAATGAGTACATTTATCAGTTTTAAAAGAGTATACGGAGCGGAACTACTCAACCGTTATAATCTCTTTACCTCGGCCACCATCAACGGAGCTGCTAACGAGGGCTTTAGTTCGGGGGATGCCATAACGGCAGTGAACCGTGCAGCCCAAACACTGCCAACAGGTTACGCCATTGAATTCTCGGGGATGACCCGCGAGGAGATTGAATCGGGCGGACAATCAGCCTTTATCTTTCTACTCTGTTTCGTCTTTGTATACCTAATTTTAGCAGCCCAATACGAAAGCTACATTTTGCCTTGGGCGGTGATGATTTCGCTCATTGTGGGGCTCTTTGGGGTCTACTTCTTTGTGTGGATGGCTGGCTTGGACAATAATATCTACGTACAAGTGGCTCTGATTATGCTCATTGGATTGCTGGCCAAGAACGGGATTTTAATTGTGGAATTCGCCCTACAAAGGCGTGCCCATGGTTACTCAATAATCGAGGCGGCCAAGGCTGGGGCACAAGCCCGTCTACGCCCTATTTTGATGACATCATTTGCCTTTATCTTTGGGATGTTGCCCCTGGTGATAGCATCGGGAGCTGGTGCAGCAGGTAATATAAGTATTGGGATTGCCGCCGCTGGAGGTATGCTAACTGGAACACTCTTTGGACTGTTTGTTATTCCAGCCCTCTTTGTAATGTTCCGTATACTGGACGAAAAAGTTTCGCCAAGTAAAGTTCCTACAACTAATTTGAGCCAAGACGATGAATAAAAAAATTATAATTTTATCTCTATTTTTGGTAGCCATTATACTCAGTGGTTGCGTGACCAAGAAATATAAATCACCAGAGGTTAACTTCCGCGTTGATTCGCTCTATCGAGTATTAGAATCCAAGGTAGACACAACAATGAACACAGGCGAAGTAGGCTGGGAAAATTTCTTCTCGGATACCGTGCTTCAATATCATATACAGGTGGTGCTGAGCCAAAACCACGATATGCTGGTGGCCAAAAAACGGATGGAGCAGGCATATGCTCAATTAAGGGCAGCCAGAGGAGCCTTCTGGCCCTCGGTATCGGCTCAAATTGGAGGTACACTAGCCGCACAAGATAACCACACACTGAGCCTTAGCCCTGGTATTACAGCTTCGGCCAGCTGGGAGATTGACCTGTGGGGCAAGTTGGCAAGCGCAAAACGGGCTTCGCAGGCATCACTGTCATACTCAGAAGATATGCAACAAGCCTTGCAAACTCAACTTGTAGCACAAACGGCTACATACTACTATCAATTAGTAGCCTATGACGCTGAGCGCGACATTATCAACGAAACAATCATTAATCGGGCCCAATATCTTGATACGATTAGAATTATGAAACTTTCGGGCAAGGTGAATGAAGTGGCGGTACAACAAGCTGTGGCTCAATTGGGTGAAGTACGTGCTGCACTACCTGATATTGAGTTGGCCATTATAGAGACCGAAAACGCACTATCGTTGCTCATGGGACACCCATCGGACAATGTTAATAGAATCAAGCACATTGATTTTAGAAATGTCAAGGGGCTTAGCAATATAGGTGTACCTGCCCAATTGCTCTCCAACCGCCCAGACGTGAGGGCAGCTGAGCAGAATTATCGTAATGCCCACGAACTCTACAATGTCTCACGTGCGGCAATGTATCCAACGCTGGGCATCTCGGCCAATGGTGGCATTGCGGATGTCTTTAATAGCCATTTTGGCACCTTGAATCTGTTAGCCTCACTCACTCAACCTATTTTCAACGGACGTAAACTTCGCGCACAAAAGGAGGTCAATAAACTATCAGCCGAGCAGGCAGCCATCAACTTTGAAAAGAAACTGCTCGAAGCTGGAATGGAAGTCTCAAATGCACTGGCTCGCCAAGAAAAAAGCACACAAAAAGCTCTGGCACAGATTGGTCAGCTAGACGGATATCTAAAAGCCTACAACTACTCTTTTGAACTTTTTATGAATGGGTATGCCACTTACTTAGATGTGCTGACGGCACAGACAGGGGTGTTTAATATTCAGATTGCATTAGTAGATAGCTATTTGGCCAACCTATCGGCCAGAATAGAGCTCTATCGTGCTCTTGGCGGAGGGTCAGCCCCATACAAAGTAGAAACCAAAGAGCAGGCAAGAACGACAGATAAAGAAAATTACGGCAGGCATAAAAAATCTAAAAAATGGGAAAGAGGGGTATTATGAGAAAAAAAGTACGGAAGTGGTGGCTGAGAATTGATTTAGAACAAATTTTTACATTCGGTATAAAGACCAATGTGGCACAAAGACAGGTAGCTTTAGGTTACCTGTCTTATATTCTTATTGGCACAGCCCTGCTCTGCCTCCCCTTTGCCACCCAAAATGGCACAGGATTTATGGACAACCTCTTTAGCGCCACTTCAGCCATATCCACAACAGGACTCTCAACAGTGGTCACAGCCGATGGATATACGCTCTTTGGGCAGATAATAATCTTGCTTCTGGTGCAGATTGGCGGTTTGGGTTATATGACCATGAGTTCATTTGTGATGTATAACATGACCCGCCACTTTATGCGCATAAAAAATGGAGTGATGAGGGCTGAATTCTCAATGCCTGAGGGAATTAAAGTGCACACAATGGTGCAAAGTATTGTCTATTTTACATTTATTTTTGAAGTTTTGGGGGCTGTGGTACTCTACTTCATATTCAGCCATGCTGGAGCTCCAGCACCAGCATGGGCGGCTGTATTCCATAGTGTTTCGGCTTTCTGTACGGCGGGCTTTAGCACATTTAGCAACGGATTGGAGAACTTCTCAGACAATTGGGGTATCACCATTGTAATATCAACACTAAGCTACGCAGGGGCCATGGGTTTTATCGTTATGCACGACCTGTGGAACAAAATACGTAAGGGCAGAAATCACCAAATTACCTTCACCACCAAGGTGATAATGACCATTACAATCCTTATTAGTGTGCTGGGTATTGCTCAATTAATGTGTCTGGAACCAATGATTCAAGATATGCCCTTGAGCGAAAAATTTCAGGTGAGCCTCTTTCAGACAATGTCGGCCATGACAACTGTCGGTTTTAACACCGTACCACTGAGCGGTTTTATGGCCGCCTCACTCATGGTACTGGTCTTTGTAATGTATATCGGAGCCTCGCCGTCAGGTACGGGAGGTGGGCTTAAATCCACCACGGCAAGTGCCGTATATGCTTATGTACGCTCAAAGCTATCGGGCGAGCGCGATGTGACACTAAATGGCCATCGACTACCTACATTCCGCGTTGACTCGGCTCTAACTACATTTGCCTTCTACACCTCAATACTCTTTTTTGGCTTCTACCTACTGACAATAACTGAAGTCGACATAACAACCGACAAACTACTTTTTGAGGCTGCCAGCGCGCTAGGTACGGTAGGGCTGACGGCTGGCGTTACAAGTAGCCTGTCGACAATTGGGCAGTTGATTGTTATTATACTAATGTATATTGGCCGTATAGGGGTGATAACCTTTGGGGTAGCCATGCTTACCAGAATGGCAAAAAAAGGCCCAAATGAGATTAATGCACCCAAAGATAATGATATTGCAATATGAAAATTAAAACTCAAATTTGGATTGTCGCTATCGGTTTTGCGCTTATGTTGGCCAAGGCAATTGCTTGGTTACTCACAGACTCTGTGGGGGTGCTCACCGATGCCATGGAGAGCATTGTCAACGTATCGGCGGGGCTGCTGAGTCTATATGCGTTATGGATGGCGGCCAAACCTCAGGACAAACAACACCCTTTTGGCCACGGGAAGGCCGAATTAATATCGGCCTCAGCCGAAGGTATAATGATTTTTGGAGCTGGCGCACTGATTATCTACGAAGGCATAATGAGGCTTCTGAGCCCAGAAATGCCACAAAAACTGGATATAGGTATTGTAATTATCGCAGCAGCAGGAGTGGTCAACTACATTATGGGGTGGTGGAGTATCCGTATGGGCCGCCGTACAAATTCGGTGGCGATGATAGCTGGAGGTAAACATCTCAAAAGCGATACCTACTCTACAATAGGCCTTGTATTGGGACTTGTACTACTCTACGTAACAAAACTGCCATGGATTGACAGCGCACTGGCTTTTGTATTCGGAGCCATAATCATGGTAACGGGTGTCAATATTTTACGTGGTACCATTGGAGGGCTGATGGATGAGGTGGACACCGAATTACTAGGAAAAATGGTAACTGTATTAAATGAAAATCGTGCACCAGAATGGATTGACATTCACGATACAAAGATTATAAAGGGTGGTAACCACCTATTTGTGGATTGTGACTTAACTATGCCGTGGTACTACAACCTACGCCAAGGACATAAGTCAATTGAGCAGTTTATGGCTCTAATGGAGAAACATTTTGAACAAGGGCTTTCGATAAATGTGCACACCGACGCCTGCGATGCTGACCATTGCGCTGGTTGTTCCTTGCATGATTGCCCCGTTAGGAGCCACCCTTTTGAGGCACTCGAGGAGCTCAATATGAGTAATATTTCACAACTTGATACCGAACATCACCCAAACGGATTCAGCTAAATAACAATTAATTTACATGACATCTATTATTGCTTTTATATCATCTATATTTATCTAAAGATAGGTTTTATATGAATTTTTATTGGCAAGACACACTCTTGTAATTTTAAAAATAGCGCATTTATATCAAGTAATAATATATATTAATTTTATTATAAGTATAGCTATAAGTTTTATATTTATCATAAATATACCAAAATAAATTTACATCAATATTGTATTAATATAAACACACTAATATATCTGAATGTTAATAGAATACAAATTAACTTCCAATATTAATTACTCTAAAATTCATTTCATTTAACTTCACTAATAAATAGTTATATAGTTAATAACTAGTATTTTATATAACTAGCCATTACATGCCATTTTGACAATAGTTTCCAAATAATTATCTATTTGAAAACTACTAATAAACCAATTTGCAGTAGGTATTTGATATATCTATATCCAATATAAATACTACTGCTCTACTCCTCTGATAGAATTACACACAACACCTCTTAGTGACATTAAATACTGTATTAATTATTCGATTTACAGGCAAGAAAATTCCGATATCCTTGCATTATTTGTTTTAATGATTTATTTTGTATAAATTTGAATCATTAAATTTTTCTAAAAAATTATGAAGCACAAACTCGTCATAGTACTTATATTTACGCTGCTCGTCAGTTCCGTAAATCACTCTTTCTCGCAACAAACAATCGAGATACGGGAGCAATTTTCGGCTTTAACACTATTGGGGCCGTTACATGTGGAGATAGCAGAGAGCGACACGTGTAGAGCTATTATAACACTACATAACACTGATGCTAAGTCTATTAGTTGGAAAAATAAGAATAATAACCTTGAAATATCACTCCTTAGAGGTATTATGAACAGAGAGTGTTACGCAAGTGTAAAGATATATTGTAATCCACTAACCTTCAACAGAATCACGTCTCAAGGAGCTACCGTATCTTCGATTGACACCCTAAGGGTAGGACTAATGCAAATCATAGCACTGAGCTCAGTAAATCGCATCAATCTAACGCTAAACTGCCGTGAATTAGACGCTGATGTATCAGGAGATAGCCAATTGAAGCTCAAAGGATTATCCGACTGGGCAAAAATACGTGTAACCATGGGAGGAAGTGTGAATTGCTCGAAAATGGTAACCAAACAATGTACAGCTTTGACCACTGGCGGCAGCAACGCCATCGTTAACGTCACTGAACGTTTGGATGCAAAAGCCACAAGCAATGGCACAATTTACTACTTTGGAGAGCCAATGCTCTCGATAAAAAAGACCACCTTGGGTGACGTAAAACCCATAGTTACTCCAGAATAATGCTCGTAAAAGCTTTTAGCAGTACCGTAATAGGTATTGATGCTCAGATGATTACTGTGGAAGTAAACGTCTCGTTTGGTTTGCCTAAACTCTTTATTGTGGGCCTGCCCGATAGTGCAATTCGAGAAAGCGAACAACGAGTTGTAGCATCGCTTGTCAACAACTCGATGAAAATGCCAGGAAGCAAAATCGTAGTAAATCTTGCACCAGCCGACCTTCGTAAAGAAGGTTCACACTATGATTTACCCATTGCAGTGGGTATTTTGGCCGCCTCGGGACAGATAAATTCAGAGAGGATAGGACGGTATATTATTCTTGGCGAACTATCGCTAGATGGTTCAATTCTACCAATTAAGGGGGCACTGCCAATCGCAATTGAGGCTCTGAAAGACGGTTTTGAGGGGGTAATTCTTCCTAAAGAGAATGCTCGCGAAGCAGCTGTAGTTCAGAACATTAAGGTTTATGGTGTGGAGAATCTAAACCAAGTATTAGATATTCTGGGCTCAGAAAGTCCATCTATGGAGCCTATCTCCATCAATACACGCGAAGAATATTTTGCTCAGGCTGGAGTTTTTGACATTGATTGGCGCGACGTAAAGGGACAAGAAGGGGTTAAACGCGCACTCGAAATTGCTGTTGCTGGCAGCCATAATGTACTAATGATTGGTCCCCCAGGCTCTGGCAAAAGTATGCTTGCAGCTCGTATTCCCACTATTGCACCTCCAATGACCTTAGCAGAAGCTTTGGAAATAACTAAGATACATAGTGTGGCAGGTAAAATTGGGACTAGCGGAGGATTACTCACAAAACGTCCGTTTCGCTCACCGCACCATATAGTTTCGGATGTGGCCTTAGTTGGGGGAGGTAGTTCGCCAACGCCTGGCGAAATTTCATTAGCTCATAACGGAGTGCTATTTTTGGATGAATTACCCGAGTTTTCGAGACACGCACTAGAGGTGCTTAGAGGGCCACTAGAGAATCATCACATCAACATTTCGAGAGCAAAATATTCAGTCAACTACCCAGCCCATTTTATGCTGGTGGGTGCAATGAACCCTTGTCCATGCGGATATCTAAACCATCCAACTAAAGAGTGTGTCTGCTCGCCAAGTCAGATTGAGCGATATATGGGCAAAATTTCTGGGCCTCTAATGGACCGTATTGACCTCCATATAGAGGTAATGCCCGTTGATATTGAAGCGATTACTGCCGTACGCACTGGCGAAGAGAGTGCTACAGTTAGGCAACGGACAACAGCTGCAAGAGAACGCCAAGCGATACGTTTCAAAAACTCAGACACACATAGCAACTCGATGATGACCCCTCAAGAGATAGAACGATTTTGCGTGTTGGACGACGACTCCATTCAGTTAATCAAAAGCGCAATTGAGAGGTTGGGTCTCTCGGCACGAGCCTATGACCGAATAATTAAAGTGGCACGAACAATTGCAGACTTATCTGATTCTCAAGATATTAAAGCTGATCATATTGCCGAGGCCATCTCATATCGCACACTCGACAGAGAAGTCTGGAAGACAAAATCATTATCCAACTATGGGGCGCTTTAATTTAGAAAGCAACCCTTTCTACAATATAACTCCACCACTGATAATAGGTATTATTGTATTTAATTGTGGTGTAGGTTGGATTTGGATTTTTACATTATTGATTGGTGCCATCGTATATGAATTGGTTGGTAAAAAGTCGATGCCACTGGTCTGGAGTTGCTTTTTACTATTAGGTTATGGGCTTAGTTCGCTATCAGTAAATGTACAAAGTATGGGGATTCCATTGCAGAAAAAAATGGAATTCACAGCCCAAATTCAAACTATACCACAAATAAATGGTAGATACCAACGTACAGAAGCCAAAATAATAGCATTCAAAGAGTTAGGAAGCTGGATGGATGGTAGACCACACAGAGTACAGCTTTATATAGATACAACATCAAGAATTTATTTAGGCCAGACAATATCTTATCAATCAAAACTTTATCCTGTTGATTCTGGTTCTTATGGTAGATATTTACACCGACAAGGTATTCTGGGTCGACAATATGCCTATAGAATCGACAGTATTGATTGTGATACAACATTTCAGAATAGACTTTTAATATTTAGAGACTTATTATCACAGAAAATAGCAGCAGTAATGCCAACTGCTCCACAAACTTCAGCTCTGATGCAGTCACTTACCATTGGTGACAAACGCTTTTTAAATCGCTCATTAAAAAGTGATTATAACAAAGTTGGGGTTTCACATATACTCTCTATTTCAGGACTTCATGTCGGAATTATTTTTGCTATACTCAATATTTTATTTGGATGGCTCAAAATTTTTAAACATGGGTATATCATTCTAGGTATCTCAGTTATCATAATCTTGTGGGGATATGCACTGCTCTCTGGAGGGTCGGTTTCGGTACTGCGAGCCGCTGTAATGTTCACATTCTACCAATTGGCAATGATGCTCAGTCGACCGTATTCTAGCATTAACATACTATTATCCAGTGCATTTGTACTTCTTATATGGAACACAAACTACCTTTTTGATGTAGGTTTCCAGCTATCATATTTAGCCATGGTCGGTATTATAACTCTATTGGGACCAATTAGAGCATTGATTAAAACTAAAAATCGTATTCTAAATGGCATATGGGAGACGTGCGCTGTTACAATATCAGCACAAATTATGGTATTGCCTCTTGTTATTTACTATTTTGGCTACATACCTCTATTTGGTATTATAATGAATTTAGCCGTATGGATAACAGTACCAATTATTATTTTCGGCACCTTTCTATTTTTAGCTACCGGATGGAATTGGTTGGGATATACATCTGGTTTTGTGGCAAATATGCAAAACAAATTGGTGGAGTGGGCGGCATCTTACAAGTGGATTTCAATTGACGATATTCAAATTACGACATGGAACTTAGCACTATTGTATATTATGATTATTAGTTTTACAGTATTTATTGTACTGAAAAATGAAAAGCGATTACGCAGAATGGTACTGCAATCAAAATACAATATTTAATTATTGTCTTCACCCCAAGCTACATTAAAATTATCAAGCACCATATCTTCCATAGGCTTATTTGCGTATAATCTATAACTATTTTTTTCAATTTGAGGAGTAATATTAGGCATAACTACATTAGCACCAGCAGCAACTCCCTTTTCGCGCCCTAAAGGATCAAGGGCATGCAAAGCAGTGGTGGAGGCTATGTTAATCCACGGCATTAAAATACGTAAAACAGCTATCATTCTGAGAGTTAATTGCAACCTATCATTAGAAGAAAAATTACTACGATAGGCGACCAATGGAGTATCGGGGTGCTCAATATAGGGCCCCATACCACACATATCAATCTTGTGGTCGCGAAAAAACAAAATATCATCAGCCAAATTCTCAACGCTTTGCATTGGTAGACCTATCATCACACCACTACCCACCTTAAAACCAGCATCTCGTAAATTTTGCAGAGCCGTAATTCGCTGAATATATGTTTGTTGCTCAGGATGAATCTTTTGATATAGCTCTTGTGAAGAGCTCTCTATACGAAGCAAATAACGATGAGCTCCAGCCGCACGCCAACGCTTATAACTTTCAAGTGGCTGCTCACCAAGCGAAAGAGTTATATTGAGTTGATTGGATGAAAGTTCTTTTATTTGAGAGACTAATCTCTCTATGTAATCTACAAATCTTGCGGAGTTTTGTTCTCCAGACTGAAGCACGACCGAACCATAATGATGTTGCACAGCATAAATTGCAGCACTAAAAACCTGGTTTTCAGATAGTTCATACCTAATAATATTATGATTACTATTTCGTATGCCACAATAGAGGCAATCTTTCAAACACCGATTCGAGAGCTCAATCAACCCACGCAGATAGACTTTGTCGCCCAAAGTCTCATCACGAACAGCGCGCGCACGCTCAAAAAGCCACTCGTCGTCGCGACCATTTAAAAAATCTATTATTTCTTGACGTTTCAATTAAAATAGCCTATTTTTGTAGTACAATGCAAAGATACGATTTTTTTAATATCCATAGCCACAGAAATACATTGTCAGACAACTGCCTGACAATCAATTCTATAATTCTAAAAGGGGAACCTATTAGCATTCAAGGTTACGTCTCTGCTGGTGTACACCCATGGAGTGCAATACAAGCTCAGAATAATTGGCTTGATATTCCATGGAAAGATACAATGGCGGTGGGTGAAATAGGCCTAGACTGCGCACTAGCTCAAAACAGCCTAAAAAAGCAACGAGAATGGTTTGAAAGACAGATAGATATCGCTAATGAATTCCAAAAACCTCTGATAATCCATTGTGTAAGAGCATTCCCTGAAGTATTAAAAGCGATTGAGAATAAGGCTACTACTCCCTTTATCTTCCACGGATTCAACAGTTCGACAAAGTGGCTTACAAAAATTACAGAAACTGACGGTTACATTAGTTTTGGAGAGGAGCTATTTAGGTGGAATTCTGCAAAAACAGCATTAAAAACGACGCCATTAGATAAAATTTTACTTGAAACTGACGAAAGTGAATTGAGTATTGAAGAAATTTATAAAATAGCAGCACAAACACTAGCTATAGACATCAAAGAATTACAATGTATAATAAGAGCTAATTTCATGCAAATATGGCAACAGAACAATGGACAGACAGGACAGAATTACTTGTAGGAACAGAAAAATTACAACTATTAAAAGATGCTAATGTGCTTGTTGTTGGACTCGGAGGCGTTGGAGCCTACGCGGCTGAGATGATTTGTCGTGCGGGTGTGGGCAGTATGACAATTGCAGATTGTGACACAATAAACACTACAAATATAAATCGTCAACTAATAGCCTTAAACTCCTTATTAGGGCTATCAAAGGCCACAGTCATGGCTTCACGCCTCAAAGATATAAACCCTAATATTCAGCTCACCGTTGTGGATGAATATATTAAAGACACTCTAACGGACACCCTTTTAGATAGTGCTAAATTCGATTTTGTGGTAGATGCTATCGATACACTCTCGCCAAAAGTGGCACTTATAAATGGATGCCTTAGCAGAGAGTACCCCATGGTGAGTTCAATGGGAGCAGGGGCAAAAACTGACCCTACAAGAGTGGAAATCAAAGATATAAGCAAGACCCACCACTGCCCATTAGCTCATATGTTACGCAAAAGGCTTCATAAAATAGGCATTCAAAATGGGTTTTGGGCTGTTTTTTCGGCTGAAATACCACGAGACGGAGCAATGATGGAGGTTGAAAACGAGCAGAATAAAAAATCTACAGTTGGAACAATTTCGTATATGCCAGCTGTTTTTGGATGTGCGGCAGCATCGGTAGTTATACGTGGTCTAATGGGCGAGATGCAATAATGTCAATCGCTCTTGGCACTTCTAAAAGTTACAATATGAACTGTTACAGCTACAGCTGTTAATGTTAGGAATAGCCGTACCCAAAGATTATCAGTAAAACAAAAAATAGAGAGTAACATAACACTCCACATAAGAATCAAGGTGCGAACCTTGACCTTAAGTGGCATACCAGCTCCGCTGGCATAGCTAGCCACATAAGGACCTAAAATTTTATTGTCCAGTAATTTACGTGCTAACTCTGGCGAAGAGCGATAAAAGAAAAATAGCGCCGCCAACAGGAATGGCGTGGTGGGCAACAAGGGTAGAAAGACACCAAGAGTGCCCAGCCCCGCACACAGAGAACCTAAAAAAATAAATAATTTACAAAACAAAATCCCTACCGTTTTATACGACGTTCTGCACGACGATTATCATCTCGGTGTACAGACTTAATTTTTTGGTTATAAGACTTATACCCCTTAGATGAATAGACTGACTTCATAAGCTTTTCATTAACAATATCACCAAGTTGATTGTAAGGAATTATAATGGAAATATCGCCAGAGGAGTAAGGAGCAATCTCGTATGGTTGATAATATAGCACCAGCCCTTTACCCGAAAGCCCCATTTGAGAGGGAATAGGAATATCACTAAGTTCCATAAACAGACCCGTTTGCAGGCGCATAGCATCCAAAGGCTTATGATTTTGCCTACAAAACGCTACCGCAGCCAAATCCATCAAGGTTGCTGTATCTTTGACAAAAGACTGTATATCAATCGTTTGTCCGCTACGTGGATTTACATTAAGATAGACACCATCACTCATGCCATGAGCACCTCCAGCAAAAAAATATTGTTGCAAAAAAACAGAGACAATACTATCATTACCAAATAGTTCGTAGGCCGAGTAGTGAGTGTATGGAAAAGCATCGATACTCTTGGTCTCACCCAAGATGCGTAGACGATGGGCATTATCCAAAAGCATAAGATTCAAAGTCTTCTCCGATGTGGCTACAATCTTATTATCATATGGCAAGAAATGATTGAATGTATTAAAGATACGCCTATTAATGGAATCGGCTACCGCATTACCAGCCGTGGCAAAAGGATAATAGATATGAATATCTGCATTACCCTCTTTACGAATCATCTGATTCTCCTTAAAATCAATAGGATAAGAGGATTGAGCAAAGCTCAAAGCCGAGACCGAGGTTAGCAGGAGGGTGAGTAAGTTTTTTTTCATGTTGTCAATTTTAGTGTGTTTTGTCGGTATAATAGCTCAATATATCAACTATTTGCGAAACATCGCGCGAAGGATTAGCCACAATGATAGTTGCCTGATTGTAGTATACCTCACGCTGAATGAGTGTCGTTGTAATATACTCGAGCAACTGCACAGAATTCATAGAGGCAATTAATGGCCTTACAAATTTACCATTTTCTAACCTTTCAGCAAGCACATCGGGCTCTAATTTTAGATAAATTGTGCGCCCAAGAGAATTCATAAACTCCATATTGGAGTCTGAACATGGTGTTCCTCCACCACAAGAGACTATTATATTATCTTGCTGAGAAACCTCACGAAGATACTTAGACTCAAGAGCGCGAAAATAGGGTTCGCCATCAAGGGCAAAAACATCGGCAATAGTACGCCCCTGTTGTTGCTCCAGATATCTATCTAAATCAATGAATTCCATCCCCATACTCTTGGCCAGAGACCTGCCAAGAGTACTCTTGCCAGAGCCCATGAAACCTATCAAAAAATATCGCATCAGTTAAAAAAGATTTAGTTGTGTGGTTAACGGTTTTTCTTCATCTACTTCATCCTCAGTACATTCATTAATTTCAGGTAGAGGCTCTGCAGGTATTTCATCCTTGACTAACGGTTCAAGTACATTCACTTTAGAGAGCTCCAAATTAGAGAGGCGTTTCCCTTTGGCCCGAAAACTCTTAATCCCTATAAAATCATCAGCATCAATTACTTCAGGCGAACGGCCAACAAAACGGCCACCATAAATGAGCTCCAAAGATGGGTATTTATCTTGGCATATAACCACCAATGAACTTTCGGGTTCGACGAACTGCGCAGCATGTTGTTCGCTCTGCTCAGCCATAAAACGCTTAATATAATGTAGTTGCTGTTGAGTATCGAAATAAACTACGGTATAAATCAGCTGAGAATCCCATTTCTGAACCCCAAGTACATCCTCGGGAAAATACTGCGAGGGGTCATAACCACAAGTGAAATAGGCATTGGACTTAGTGAAATAGAGTATCTTGTCGTTGGCCGAAAATTCGCCCAACAATTCGCCACGCCCCTCGGTGTTAAGACGACGAATATCACGGTCAAACCAAACATTCTGCCCTCCAAGGGTGGAGATACCACGCTCCTTGAGCACAATCTTATGGATGGCATAACGAGTCAGCAGGTTACCTTGCGAAGAACGTCCCTTGATAGCCAAATCGCCAAAGTTCAAATCCTCAATCAACTTTTTAAGTCTAGGCCGAGGTTTGAAGTATATCTTAAGCGTTTCGGCCTCTCCATTGGGGTTCACACTCATATACAATATTTCGGAACCTGGAGTTCCCTTGGTCATATCGTACTCTCTATCACGCGTTATGGCCGTAATGGAGCAGCGTTTCATCAAAATAGAGCCATTTTTGCCATCACGATAGATTACATTGTAAATAGTGCGGTCGTCACCACGCTTAAAAACATTGATGTAATAAATATTCTTCTGGAAAAAGCCTTTATCAGAAACCTTAGTAATAATATACTTACCACTCTTATCGAAGATAATCACATCATCAATATCAGAACAATCGCAAACTAGTTCGTCCTTGACCATCTGTTTGCCGATGCCAAAGAACCCCTCGATACGGTTGACATACAATTTGGCATTGGCCACCACAACCTTGGTAGCCTCAATGGTATCGAAAGAGCGTATCTCGGTACGACGCTCACGAGAAGCCCCATACTTTTTCAGAATATTTTTATAATAAGCAATCGTATAATTAGTTAACGAGTTCAAATCACGCTCGGTCTGCTCCATATCAGCCTCCAAACCACGAATATATTCGTCGGCACGGAAGGTGTCGTATTTAGAGATACGTTTAATTTTTATCTCTGTCAACTTGATAATATCTTCTTGAGTAACATTCCTTCTAAGTAACTTCTTAAACGGGTCTAACCCATGGTCAATAGTTTCGAGTACGGCCTGCCAAGTGGTACATTCCTCAATTTGGTGGTAGATACGATTTTCAATAAAAATCTTCTCTAGGGAACTCATATGCCAATCTTCGGAAAGTTCGTTCAAACGAATTTCGAGCTCCATGCCCAATAGATGGCGACTTTTGTCAACAGAACGCATCAGAAGCTCCTTTACGCCCAAGAACCACGGACGATTATCATCTATGACACAGGCATTTGGCGAAATAGACACCTCACAATCAGTGAAAGCATAAAGCGCATCGATAGTCTTATCTGGCGAAACATCGCCACTCAGATGAATCAATATCTCGACATTAGCCGCCGTATTATCATCAACTTTGCGTATTTTTATCTTACCTCGTTCATTAGCCTTGATGATGGTTTCTATTAGCGAAGTGGTGGTTTTGCCGTATGGTATCTCAGTAATAACCAATGTTTTATGGTCTGTCTTATTTATTTTAGCACGCACCTTGACCACACCGCCTCGCACACCGTTGTTATAACGTGTAACATCCACCATGCCACCCGTTGGAAAATCGGGATAGAGTTCAAAAGGCTCACCCTCGAGGTAGGCAATCGAGGCACAAAGTAACTCCACAAAGTTATGTGGCAAAATCTTAGAGGCTAACCCAACAGCAATACCCTCGACCCCCTGAGCCAGCAGTAGAGGGAACTTAACAGGCAGTGTGACAGGCTCTTGATTACGACCATCATAGGTCGACATCCACTCTGTAGTCTTGGGATTAAAGACCACATCCAAGGCAAATTTACTAAGCCGCGCCTCGATATATCGTGGAGCAGCAGCCGAATCACCAGTTAGAATATTACCCCAGTTACCCTGACAATCAACCAATAAATCTTTTTGGCCAAGCCCCACTAACGCATCACCGATTGAGGCATCTCCATGGGGATGGAACTGCATGGTATAACCAATAACGTTGGCAACCTTATTATAGCGACCATCGTCCATCTTTTTAAGCGCATGCAAAATACGCCGCTGCACAGGTTTAAGTCCGTCAATCAGGTGAGGGACTGCACGTTCCAGAATAACATAGGAGGCATAGTCCAAGAACCAATCCTTGTACATACCAGTTAGTTTATGCGAAAGCGAAGCATCTGTGCCAACCAACTTATCATATTTTTGGTTGTGGATGGCAACAGGCTCTACATCCTGCTCCAGCTCCTCGACCACGGCATCAACTGTTGGCTCTTCTGAGGCATCATTATCAAAAATTTCGTCACTCATATCTCTTTATATTATATCTCTTGTTCGTGCCACTGATTATTATGAAACTCCATAATGGCTTTATATCCGACCTCACGAAGAAGCTCGATGGAGGCCATTCGGCCTGAATTAATAAGTTCGGGTCGATGGCTATCAGAGTTGACAACCAACGGGATACCCATCTGGCAAAGCATCCTTAAATTCTGCGCATTAGGGAAAAGGTAGCCTGAGCTGTCGTAAGCCTTGGTATTAAGTTCCAACATCATTCCCCGCTGGGCGATAAAACTAAAATACTCTTGCACCTTTCGCTTATACCACACTTTCTGCGTTATGCCAGGCTCCACACGCGAGGCGTTCATGGAAATTTTGTCGGCATGGCCCACAAAATCAAAACCGCCAAGGGCAACCATGCGCATCTTGGCGTCGAAATAGTCGCACACCAAACGCCTTAAATCATTATCGTAATAGAGAAGAAGACTCTTGATAAAACTTTCGGGACGGGTGTCGGCATCAAAAACCTCCTGAGGTCCTACCTTGATAAAGTGGACCGAACCAATACTATAATCCAAGTCAAGAGACTGAAAATAGTCGTTAGCTGGATTATGGTCCTCATCGATATAGTCAATCTCCATGGATGCATAAACTTCTATTTGGCTCTGGTACTTACGTTTTAGAGATGCTATTTCAGCAAGATACGCATCTACACACTCCCACTGAAGCACCTTACTAAAGCCCACATAGGCAGGCAGCGGAGCATGAGAGGAGATACCGTAGGACGAAAAGCCAGCCTCGATGGCTGCCTTAACAAACTCCTCCATTGGAGCGCGACCATCACAATATTGGCAATGGCTATGATAATTTGTACCGTATTTTAGACTCATAAATCCCTTAAGCAATACCTTGCTCTATATCGTGTGCTATATCTTGTTCTATCTTTAAATTACTGATAATAAAGTCTTGGCGATCCATCGTATTTTTGCCCATATAAAACTCTAACATATCATGAATGGTCTCACTGGAGGACATACGCACCTTTTCCAGACGAATATTCTCACCTATGAAACCGCGAAACTCATCTGGCGAAATCTCGCCCAACCCCTTAAAGCGTGTGATTTCGGCCGTGGAGCCCAACTTATGCAACGCATTTTGACGCTCAACATCGCTATAACAATAGAGGGTCTCCTTCTTGTTTCGCACCCTAAAGAGCGGAGTTTGAAGTATATAAAGGTGTTCACCACGAATGACATCAGGGAAAAATTGCAAGAAAAAAGTCATCAACAGTAGCCTAATATGCATACCATCAACATCGGCATCGGTGGCTATAATAATCTTATTGTAACGCAGATTATCCATATCCTCCTCAATGTTTAAAGCTGCCTGCAAAAGGTTAAACTCCTCGTTCTCGTAAACTATCTTTTTGGTAAGTCCATAAGTATTGAGCGGCTTACCCTTGAGTGAAAAGACAGCCTGAGTATTAACATCACGTGACTTGGTGATAGAACCACTGGCCGAATCACCCTCGGTGATGAAGATGGAGCTAAACTCGCTCCTTGGGTCTTTATCGCCCAAATGCATACGACAATCGCGCAACTTTTTATTGTGCAACGAGGCCTTTTTAGCCATCTCGCGCGCCTTTTTCTGAACCCCACTGATGGCCTTACGCTCCTTCTCAGCCTCAAGAATTTTACGAAGCATAACCTCGGCCACCGCTGGATTTTTGTGTAAGAAGTTATCAAGTTTCTCTTTAAGAAAATCGCCTATATAGCTACGTAGACTAACCCCACCAGGGGCCATATCCTTGGACCCGAGTTTGGTTTTGGTCTGAGAATCGAATACAGGCTCAATAACCTTGATGGAGACAGCTGCAATAATGGATGCCCGAATGTCAGCCGCATCAAAATCCTTTTTATAGAACTCGCGCACAACCTTAACCACGGCCTCTCGGAAAGCTGCCTGATGGGTGCCACCCTGGGTGGTATGCTGCCCATTGACAAAACTAAAGTAGCTCTCGTTGTAGCCCGTCCCATGGCTCATGGCCACCTCTATATCCTCACCACTGAGGTGAATGGGCGGATAGAGATACTCCTCGCCAACGGTCTCGGTCAACAAATCCAACAGCCCATTACGACTTACATAGGGTACACCATTAAACTTGAGGGTAAGCCCAGCATTAAGGTAAGTGTAATTTTTGAGCATCTGCTCAATATAGTCCCAACGGAAGGTGTAATCGCCAAAGATAGTCCTATCGGGAGTAAAAACAACCTGAGTTCCATTCTTCTGAGTGGTGGTTTGAGTAGAGTCACTAACTTCAATACCAGCAGCATACTCAATTGTACGCTGCTGCCCCTCACGTGTGGCACTAACCACAAAACAGGAGCTCATGGCGTTGACCGCCTTAAGTCCCACACCGTTGAGCCCAACCGACTTTTTGAAGGCCACCGAATCATACTTGGCCCCTGTATTCATCTTACTAACCGCATCGGAAAGCACACCCAAAGGGATACCACGACCATAGTCGCGTATGGAGACCTGGGGACCATCCATGTTAATCTCGATAAGTTTACCTTGGCCCATCACGAACTCGTCAACCGAGTTGTCAATTACCTCCTTGATAAGTACATACATACCATCATCTGGACTCGACCCATCGCCCAACTTACCGATATACATCCCTGGGCGGCGGCGCACATGCTCCTGCCACTCAAGGGTTTGGAACTCATCCTCTGTATACTTTACCTCTTTATCTGACATAACTTATCATATTCATCTTTTATTATCTTTTTGGCATAAGAGGCCAACTCATCCATGGAGAGAGAATTAACTGTTTCAACCGATATTTCAGGCAATATGCTCACCACAAAATAGTGGTTGGTGGTGACCCCCTCCTCCTTACCCACGGCATCGGAGGTGCCGATGGTAACCACAGGCAAAATAGGTTGTTTAGCGATTTTGGCCAACATAAAAGCCCCCACATGGAACTCCCCTATCTGCCCCGTTTTGGAACGAGTGCCCTCGGGAAAAAGGAAGACCGAAATGCCTTCACGCATAAAGGCGGTACACTCCTTAATCATCTTCTTAGCCCCTGAAGCTCCACCACGGTGAATGCCCACATCACCACGCATCCAAAGCACCCAACCAAAAAAAGGGATGGAGTAGACCTCGTATTTGCTAACCCAACGAAAATTAGCTGGGACATAGAACAACAACGGAATGTCGAGCATAGAGTTGTGGTTGCTGAGCATTAAGTAGGTTTTACTCTTGTCGAGATTCTCGCGGCCACGCACCTCGACCCTCCACCACGGATTCAACCGATAAATAATCTTTGACCAAAAACTGGAGTACCACTGCATGGCCAAACGCCTACGGCTATCGAACACCATAACATAACACCACACAGGGATGGAACCAAAAAAGAGCATCATGGTAAAGAAAAAAAAGATGATGCCAAAAACTGCTGAGCGCACGTATTTCATTATCATAGAATCACTCGATTAGAATAAAACGCAACCTTACCTATTTTAATCTCAACACCATGTTTGGCCCCTGCATTGGGAATTATCACCTCCACAGAGTGGCCAGGAGCGGCATCAACATTAAGAGCCCCCTCTTTAACTAGTTTAGAGCCATTAAACAACTGGTAAGAGACCTGCTGCTCACTAAGGTTACTAAACTGCATACGGTTTTCAAAACGATAGAGCCCCTTGGTTGCATCCACTGGAGTAATAAGAACATCGTAGAAAAAATCACCAACACCCAGATTCTTATAGTTCACATTTCCCTTAGTTAACTTATAATTATCCTCAAGTATACTCTTTTTAGCCATACCACTTTCAAGCGACAAATCCTGATACCCTTCCAAAAAGGCCCCTTGAGAACCAGCAGCCCAAAAATTCTTGTCGAAAGGCACCGCAAACGGGATAACAGGCATGCCGTTCTTAGATATCATCTGTTCAGAGTCTGGATTAAGTGGACATAATATCTGAGTGTTCCACTGTTCACCAGCTCCATCATAAACAACAGGCCGAGTGGTATCTCGAGCCTTGAGCGCAATAAAAGCCTGGTACATATTATAACCATTGCCAGCCTGAGAGCCCAGAGCCCACATGACAACAGAGGTATGGTTCTTGGCACGCTCGTAAGTGGCTAACACACGCTCTACAAAGGCATCACACCAAGATGGATTATTGGCCAAGGTGCCACCCAAACGGGTATTGCTGCTAAGACCAGAACTATTAAGACCAGCCACATCAACCACATAGAGCCCTATCTCGTCACACAGGGCGTAGAAAAGCTCAGGCATAGGGCGAACTGTGCGAATGGTATTAAAGCCACGCATACGGATATTTTCTATCTGGAAGCGGAGTTGCTTTTCATCAACTGCATTACCAGTTTTACTGTCAAAAACATCCCACACAACCCCCTTGAATATCAAAGGCTCTCCATTGAAAAGATATTTATCGCCTTTGACCTCGGAACTACGAAAGCCAACCTTACGGGTGACATATTCGGTAAAACGTCCCTCGCGTTGGATACGGTACATAATGGTGTAGAGCTGAGGATTCTCTGCCGTCCACTTGCGCACCCCATAAACAGAAGCTGTAAAACGTACCGTATCCTCGCGCCGCATATCGAGCGAAATATCGCGTTTATTTTGGCTAATAATCTGCCCCTGAGGGTCGTACAAATCGTAATAGACGGTAACAGTGTGGGGGTTGAGCAGTTCAGACTTAATTAGCATGGCTGCCTCCAACAAGCCATTGGTGTAGGTGGGGTCGAGCGTGGTACGCGTCAAAAAGTCGCGCATACGAATCTTGGGCTGAGCAAAAAGGTATATCTCGCGAGTGAGTCCCCAAAGCCTCCAACCGCTTTGGTCCTCAATGTAACTGGCAGCAGAAAATCTATCCACTCGGATGGCAAGGCGATTAAGCCCACGCTGTACACTCTTTGAAATATCAATCTCGGCACCCGTGTCGCTCATCATATTAACCCCCACCTGCTCGCCATTTACATAGATGGTCATTCGAGAAGCTCCACCACCAATATAGAGGTAGAGAGCTTTGTCGGTATAATCAAAAGGGACTACAAAATCGGTGGCAAAGATAGCAGCAGCTGAAGTTTCGGGCAACCAAGGCTGACTATTTAGTCGCGGAGCCTTGGGTGCAGAGGTGGCAAAGGGGTAAGCACTTTGTGAAAAAACAGCCTCCCCAGAGCCAGTAAGGTTGACCCCAAGGGGCAAAGTTATCTTGTCCCAACTCTTGAGCTCGACATGGCGTTGGTAGAGGTTATCGGTGATTTTGGAGCCATCATCAAAGTACTTGAAAGCCCACTCCCCCTTTAAGGAGGAGTAGCCAGCCGAGCTATCGGCACTATTGGCCATGGCATAGCGAGCCTTACGGTAGCTGAGAAACTCAGTACGCGGAGCTTGTAAACCTGTGCTGTAAAGTGGCGTCTGCTCTGTGGTATAGGTCTGACCATAAGAGCTTGGCGAAAATAAAAATATAAGCCCGCAAACAGATGCGGAGAGAGAAAATAGCCTCATAAAATATAATTTTTGCTGTAAGTACAAAGATAGTGATTTTTTTGGGAACAAACACATCTACCAAAAATAGGGGTTGACTTTTCGACGTCACCCCCTATCGCTTTCTTATAATTTTTTGAGCACCTCAGAGACTTGATAAAGCCCACGTGGAACATGAAAACACCCCTTCCATTTACCCCCCTTCAAATCGAGAGATACCTCGCCTCGACGATTCAGATAGCCCCACCATTCAGGATATTCTGGGTCAGCAAAGTGGCTCCACGTATAGTCATGTAACCGCTCGAACCACTCCAAGGCCTTAGGATTGCCAGTAAGCTGATACCCTTTTATCATTGAAATAAGTGATTCCAGATGCACCCACCACAGCTTTTGGTCCCACTCTAACTGCTCTGTTGGCTTGCCCAAGCGGTCCATAAAATAGAAGATACCGCCATACTGCTTGTCCCAACCATACTCAACCATACGAATGGCGATATCGGTGGCCTGCTCTACAAGTTTTTTATCCCCAAAACGTGTACCCAAATCCATCAAAAACCACATGGCCTCGATGGAGTGACCAGGGTTGAGCGAACGACCAGCAAAGCTGTTACTGAGAGACCCATCGGCATTGACATTTTCGACTACAATACCAAGTTCTGGCCTCCAGAATTTACTAAGAATAGTATCAATACAGGTATGAGCAGTCTGTTCAACCACCTGAGAACCAACTATATGTTCAATCTCTAAAGAGAGGTTGCAAAGAATCATGGGCAACGCAAAATTATCGAGCGAACGTGCCCCTGAGACCGCCTTGCTCCACTGAGCCTTGGGATTGGATTTGCGTTGCAGAATTTTGTCAAAAGTGATACGCGCCACATCGGCATAATGTTGCTCACCAGTGGCCAGAGCCAACTGTCCAAAGGCCATGGCAGCAAAGGTATAGGAGAAGATATTGTAGGGCTCAACAAGCGGCTTACCTGAGGCCTCAAGCGAGAAATACCACTCATAGTTGCCATCATGACCATACTTGAGCAGAAACTCAGCCCCTTGGCGAGCACAATCTAACCACTGCTGGCGATGCTCTACTTTATTATAAAGCATGGCAAAGAGCCACACCTGACGCCCTTGAAGCCAGACGAATTTATCAGTGTCGAAAACATTACCTTGCCTATCTAAGCAAGTAAAATAGCCCCCATTAACCGTGTCTTGCGATTTGGTGAGCCAAAAAGGCAGAACTTTGTTGTAGAGCTCGTTAGTGTAGAGCTCAGTTAATACTTTAAAATCAATCATCTTTTTAATTTTTTCCAAGTCAACCCGTCGAGATTACTCCCCTGCTCGGGCAAAATATAACTCAATACAAACGATATGGCTATGGTGATTAACATTCCTATCAAGCCATAGAGTAGGAACGAAACATTAGTGTAGCGACTCATGACAATAACGGCTACAGTCCCCAAGACGAAGCCCACAATGGCAGCGCGCCCCTTGATGCGGTCGAAGAAGATACCCATAAAGAAGAGTGCCCCCAAGCCACTGGTAAGCAGGCCAAGAATGGTGTTGAACCAGTCAAAGAGCGAAAGCACATTCCAGGTGGCCATCATCAAAGCAAAACCTGTTCCCAGTACTCCGCATACCACACTCGACAAACGAGCCGAAAGCATACGAGCTCGCTCAGTGGCCATGGGACGTAATTTAGAGAAGATGTCGACTGTAAAGGCTGTCGAGATGGAGTTGATATTGGAGGATACTGTACTCATGGAGGCAGCAAAGATGGCTGCAATCATCACCCCAGCAATCCCCACAGGAAGCTGGTTCATGATGTAAAACGGGAAGATAGAGTCTCCAGTGGGCATGGCAAAATCCAGAGTCGCTGGCCGAGAATAAAAATAAGCGAATAGCGCTGTACCAATGGCATAAAAAAGCAACGAACTAATGACACTCAACACCCCATTGGTGATAATACTTTTGGCCGCCTTTTTCTCGGAGGCAGTGGTCATGTAGCGTTGGATAATGGTCTGGTCGGAGCTATAAGAAATCAACTGATTGGCTGCCCCGCCGATAAGAACTACCCAAATGGTGGCCTTGGTAAGGTCAAAAGTCCAATCAAAAATTTGAAATTTATCGTTGTCCAAAGCTATCTGCAACGCATTACCATCGGTGTGCATAACTAGATAAACAAGGGTAAAGATGGCCCCACCCATAAGTATAATACCCTGCACCACATCGCCCCATATCACAGCCTCAATACCGCCCATGGAGCTATAAATAATTGTTATCAAGCTCATTAGCAATATGCAAAGATAGATATCGATACCCGTGGCTGCCGTCAGGGCCAACGAGGGCAGATAAAGCACCAAGGCCATACGAGCCGTCATAAAGACAATAAAGAGCAACGAGGCCATAACCCGTGTTGCAGCATTGAAGCGCAACTCCAGATACTCGTAAGCTGAGGTGATTTTTAGACGACGGAAAAATGGCAGATAATACTTCACCACAGGAAAAGCCACAAAGAAGATGGTGATGGCCATAAGGAAGTAACGCCAATCGGTGGCATATGTCTTGGCTGGAATGGCCATAAAGGTGATGGCCGAGAGCATGGTGGCAAAGATGCTCACCGACACAGCCCACCACGGAATACGCCCCCCACCAGTGAAATAGTGGTCGGAATTTTTGGTACGATACATAAAGAACCAACCAAGGCCCAACATACCAAGAAGATAAAAGCCAATGACACTCCAATTTATCCACCCAAAAGATTTGTCGGTTTGAAGAGTTCCGTGCCACACCTCAGAGCTACGCACCCCAGGCATCTTTTCGCCCCCAACTATCCACCACGAAGAGCCACTTTCGGTGGCCAAGAGGGCACCAGCAAGCGCAAAAGGGGTCTGTCCAGTGTCGGCCCAACGGTTGACAATGGTGTTGTAAAAAATCAGTTTTCTGTTAAAATTATACCACTGCGGCTCATGAGACATATAAGCATAACGCTCAAGGGAGTCACGCACAGCTGTGCCTTGGCAAAAACGCTGTTCGTTAACCCCACCCATAAACAAAATACTATGCACCCCAGCGGCCACAGCCACCCCTCCATTAAGGGCAATAGGCGAACTGGCCACGGGCAACCACTTTTGCTCGCGTGGGCTAAAGGCATAGCCATCGGTAAGCACCTTTCCAGTTGCGGGGTCAAATCCGCCCATAAGGTAAAACCGCATCTCCTCGGCCTGGTTCTGAGCCGAAGCCACAGCTTGCACACGAGCCGTACCAGGCAAAGATACCTCCTCGCGCCACTCATTTTGCACCACATTGTAGATAAAGGTTCGATTATTGGGCACGCCATTACTAAGCCCACCACTCACCCATATCTCGCCACCCATCAGTGCCCCTGCAAAATTATCTAAGCCAATAGGCAATGGAGCCAAAGTAACCACCCGCTGACCATCGAAAAAATGGTTGTCAATGAGTGATAATTTGCCATCAGTGCCACCAACCATAAATATACCCTTGGGCATGGTGATGCTTAGGCCATAGGCCGCCGCCCGAGGTAGACACACCTGGGAAAGGCTCCACTGCTGACCATCGTAGCAAAAAATCTTATCCGAAAAGACCTTTACTCCACCCTCGGCAGCAGGCTTCTGTGGGAAGTTACACCCCCCAAGAGCCCACAATTCGCCACCAAAATGGCCGCCATACATTGCTGAGAAGCCCAACGAATCAGGTAAAGGAACCTCCTGCTCCCAGGCAATAGTTGTGGGGTCAGCTCGGTTTTCACTTGCACAGGCGCACAACAATAAACAAAGAAGCAATAGAATCTTTTTCATGACGGGAGTCGAGTAATGTGGTTATCTGTTACAGTAGTTAAAAAATCCGATTAAGTCAAGGTATTTCTTAATTTCAACCTCTTCAGCCTCGGTGATGCTCTGAACAGGGATACGGTTAGGCCCCATATCAAGTCCCAAGAATTTCATGATACGCTTGCCACAAACAATATTACCGCGAAAACGAGGTAAAATATTGATAAATTGCTGAGAGATAAGCTGTAAAGAACGTGCAAATTCTAAATCACCTTTATCCCAAGCCTCGGCCATTTGACGATAGATAGGAAAAATATGGTTGTAGGTGCCACCAACACCACCATCACGCAAATTGTAGGCCAATGCACTCAGAAAAGTTTCGTCAAGACCATGCAAAATTTCAAACTTACCGCCACAAACCAACTTAGCCTGGCAAGCCTCATACATATTGTCGGCCGTATATTTTACGCCAGCAAAGTTAGGGATACGTCCATCAACAGCCTCCAACAAGGGCACGATAGGCATATTAACCCCACTCAAAGCAGGAATATGATAATAATAGAATGGCAATTGGGGAGCGGCAGCGGCAATGGCCTCGCAATAGGCTACTAAATCTTCGTTGCGACGTGGAGGCAAAAATGAAGGAGCCATGGACCCGACACCCCAAGCCCCGATTTGCTGAGCATGAGCAGCCAAGCGTACCTGCACGGCCACAGGGCTACAACCAGTGTGAACAATAACTTTAAGACGACCTTTACTGGCCTCGACCCAACGCTCGGCAACAGCCATACGTTCTTGCTCGGTCAACAGAGCCCCCTCGCCCGTGGAGCCACAGATAAAAACACCATTCAAACCGTTACGCACCAACAGTTCACAATAAGGGTTCACCATTGACAGGTTCAACGACCCATCATCATTCATTGGGGTAAAAGGAGCTACCACATAACCATTAATCTTTTCCATAATCTGTTTTTTATTTCAAAGATATAAAAAAAACAGGAGTTATAGAAACTTTTTTAGGTTATGACGTAAGTTTTAAAAAGCAAGCATAGGACGCACGTAGTTGGTAGTTAGATTTTTTAACATAGTCTTAATGTTTTTATCATATAGCTTCGCAACCCACGCATTGCTACCATCAAACTCCGAACAGGTCCAATAGTAGTTATTAAGCCAATCATATCCAGGAGAGTTAGTCGCCTTACGTATATTACTAAGCAACAACTCCCTATTGGCAGCGACGCCACTAAACTGAGCTGACGAAGGCAGAAACCAACCACTACTTACCGCAGGAGCAATAAGCGGATAACCATCAGTAGCCCAATGGATAGCAGGAAACAGTGTTGAACTATATACAGCTTTAGATTTAATAAGTTTAGTATCGCGATAACCATAAAAGCCCACTGTATAGGTGGCTTCTGGCACAGCTGTCCCAATTAATGTTTTATCGGATGGAGACCACGCGTATTGAGTACCAACATCCTTTAATCCAAGTACATATCCGTGAAAAGTTTGCAGCGGTGTGGTCCCATCTTTAAGATTATAGGTACAAGGGTCCGAAGCATCCTTGCCCACCTGCATCACAACACCAATGCAAGCGGCACGCTGAGCATCACTCAATGGGTTAGTATCTTTATCTAGTAAGGTGCCGTCGTTCATATAGTAGTCACCAACCTTGGGCGCAACAGTGGCCACCACATCGGCCTCACCAGTGGTATTGGAGCTTCCACCCCACGACGAAACTGAATAACTCACACCCATGCCAGTGGATTTAAGGGTAATAGTGTAACGATACTTCATCCCCTTAGCAAAAGTAGTTGCAGCGGCAAGCGGATAACTAAAGGTCACCCCACCAACTAACTTAACCTGAATAAAAGGGGTCTTATCGGCCAAGGTCGTCGGTACGACAATAGCCTCATTGAGAACCTTTTTGCTCTCATCGGTACCAACGGCATCCAAGGCCGAGGTCAAATCAGTATCCACATTGATAGGTGTGGCAACACCAGAGGTGGCAACCGTAATAGCGGAGGTTTTGCTAGGCGTGACGGTAGCACTACTTGGAGTTCCCAAAATCTCGACCGATGAGATGGCAGGCATACCTGGATTTTGCACCAAAACCACCTCTATTTTAGAGAGCAGGTGTTCAAAAGTCAAAGCCACATTACCACTGCTGGCCTTGGCCTCAGCAAAAGTAATCCGACGCGAGGCATACATCAAATCCGAAGCTGCATACCCAGTAGTGTTGCTACGCTGGTCAGCTGCAACGGTGTGCGTTAGGGCCGCAGTGGGATAGGTGGTAGCCAAAGAGGCCGTAGTATGGAAGGCATAAAGAGCAATATCGTTACCCGAAAGAGGATAAGAGAGCTGTTTATCACCAGTAAAGGCCCCATTGCCATCAGCGGTTAACACACTGTTATACAGCTGTGTTGCAGTGGATGAGGAGAGCTCGTCCATATAGAGCTGCACCGTTTGACCTGTGGCGATTTTATTATCCAATCCATGAGTCGACCGCGACAAAGAATTCACCTGACTGGTAATTCGAATATTGCCATCCCAAGTATCGGGATTGACTGGATTGATTTGTTGGTTACACCCCGTGAGTAGAAGTGCGACAGCTGCAGTAGCAGTTAAGATGGTAGTTTTCAACATTTCACTACGCTTTTATATGAGAATTATTACAAACACCTTACATAGTCTTGGTACACTGCTTTTAACCCCTGCTCTAACTCTATTTGCGGCCTCCAACCAGTGGCATAAAGCCTTGAAGAGTCCATCAACTTACGAGGCATACCATCTGGTTTGCCTGCATCCCACTCCACATAACCTTTATAATCAACAGTTTGGCAAACTTTTTGGGCTATCTGATGAATTGTCAACTCCTCGGACGAGCCAACATTAACGTGACCTGCCTCATTATAATTTTCCATCACATAGACCGTAGCATCTGCCATGTCATCAACATGCAAAAACTCACGTAAAACAGAACCTGTACCCCATAACTCAATTTGATGGTCGGTGATTCCGAATTTGGATAAAACGACCTCGATATCGCCCCAAAGGGCCTGGCCATCAACTCCACATATAGGGCATCTATTTAAGTCCTTACGAACACCCTCTTTATCCCCATTTTGAAGCAATCGTCCCAAGTGCATCTTACGAATGAGAGCAGGCAAAACATGAGAAGTTTCGAGATTGTAGCTATCACCTGGACCATAGAGGTTTGTGGGCATCACACTCACATAATTACAGCCATACTGAGCCCGATAGGCCTCGCACATCTTAAGGCCAGCTATTTTAGCTATGGCATAAGGCTCGTTAGTGGGCTCCAACAGGCCCGTCAAAAGTTCGTCTTCTTGGATGGGCTGATGCGCCAAACGAGGATAGATACAAGAACTACCAAGAAACATAAGCTTCTTAACACCTGAGAGATACGAAGCCTGAATAACATTACACTGAATCATCAGATTCTCGTAGAGAAACTGGGCACGATAAAGGCTATTAGCCACAATACCGCCAACTTTGGCCGCTGCTAAGAAGACATATTCTGGCCGTTCAGTTTCGAAAAAACGAGTGACAGCCTCTTGATTGATAAGATTTAGCTCGCTGGAGGTACGGCCCACGATATTAGTATAGCCCCTAGCCTTTAGATTCCTAACGATTGCGGAACCAACCATGCCTCGGTGACCTGCTACATATATCTTTGCCCCAAGCTCCATTGTAGAGTACAGCTTTAAGAGAGTTTATGAATCAACTTTTCGAGGCTATCCTCCCATTCAGGAATCACCACATCGAAAGCCTGTGAAAATTTAGCCTTACTCATCACCGAAAAGGCAGGGCGCACAGCTGGCGTTGGATACTCGGCCGTGGTAATACCTTTGACCGTGCAACTAAGCTCACTATACTCCATAATCAGACGCGCAAAATCGGCCCAGCAAGTGGAGCCCTCATTAGAGAAATGGTAAAGACCATAGACATCCGCACCATGGTCAGCCTTAACAATGGCAGTCATGATAGCAAGAGCTAAATCGTCAGCCGAGGTAGGCGACCCCCACTGGTCAGCCACCACACTAATCTCGGACTTTTCGGCCCCAAGGCGACGCATAGTCTTCACAAAATTATTACCATAAGCGCTATATAACCAGCTGGTACGCAGAATAATATATTTAGGATTAAGAGCTGCTAACTTTTCGCCCTCCAACTTTGTGACCCCATAAACACTTTGAGGATTAGGATTCATCTGCTCGGTGAGTAAGCTCTTACCCGAACCATCGAATACATAATCGGTCGAAATTTGGACATAGGCCGCACCAACCTTAGCACTCTGCTCAGCCAATATGCCAACAGCCGTAGCATTCAAAAGGCGAGCCATCTCCACATTGCTTTCAGCCTTATCAACAGCTGTATAGGCTGCCGCATTGACCACCCATTGAGGTCTTTCGGCCTCTAAAAACTCCGCTACACGCTCTGGCTCTGTTATATCTAACTCGGCTACATCGGTAAATAAAAATTCGTATTTAGGAAAATCCTTGGCAATATCTCTCAGACAGTTACCCAACTGACCATTACCACCAGTGATAATTATTTTACTGCTCATCTTTTTTCATTAATTGCTTAGCAACAACCACTCCCAAAGCTGCAAACCCACCCAGGAAGGCAAAAGCTATAAGAATTACTAATTTTTTTGGCGAAGAGGCCCTAATGGACACACTTGCTGGTTCGATAATAGTGGCAATGGGTGTATCCTCCTGAAGTTTCATTTTAGTCATTTCAACCTGAGAGGCCACCTGTTGGTAGACAGTAAAGGCCAGATTCTTCTCATTAGAGAGTCTATCAACCTTGATACGTGCCGATTGTGAAATAAGGTTCTGATTGCGGTCTGTAGAGGCGGCATACACAGAATCGGCATGGTAATAGTTGGCTTGAGCCTCCTTTAACATCCGAAGATTCTGCACCAAATCGGCACGAGTCTTAGCGGTTCGATAATCGGTCATATACCGCTGCAACTTAGCCATAATAGAGTCGGCAATAACAGCTGCTATCATAGGGTCCTGCATGGTGGTTGTCAGGTTCAAAACACCCTCTTTCTTATCAACGTCCACCGTAATTAGGTTATTAAGTGCAGCGACATACTCTTTCTGTTTTTCAGATGGTTTAAAAACGCTAATGGTATCTGCTTTGTCATCTTCTTTCTCAGAGAATAATCCCATTGTCCACCCCACAACCTTCATAGGGGCACTAATAATATAGGACCACCACGGACTCTTTTGCTCCTTGGTGATATAATCATAGAATGATATCTTCTCCTTATTATGCTCAACCTCAATAGTGGCAAACTCCAACAAAAATGGCGCACTGGAGATAACCTGAGGATATAACTTTGCGGAAATACCATCCTTAGACCCTCCACCTCCCATATCTAAACCAGCCATGGCGGCTAAGCCACCCATATCATTACTGCTTTTATTGTTAGCCCCCTCGGGAGCTATTTTAACCATGGTTTGATATTGTTTGGGGATAGAAAAGGCTACAACCAACCCCACGAGGGCCGCAATGGCACCCCATTTGATGACTTTTACCTTTTGAGCCCAAACACTTTTAACAAGTTCGAGTAGGTCTATCTCCTTTTCGCTATTTTCCATTGTACATTTCGTTGTAATATTTTTCGTACTCGCCGCTAGTGATGCGGTTCATCCACTGCTCATTATCCAAATACCACCGAATAGTCTTCTCTATCCCCTCTTCAAACTGCAAACTAGGACTCCACCCCAACTCCTTATGCAGCTTAGTAGAGTCAATGGCATAGCGCAAGTCGTGCCCAGCACGGTCAGCTACATATGTTATCAACTTGTCGGAATACCCCTGTGGATTACCCAAAATACGGTCCACAGTGGCTATCATCACCTTAATGAGGTCAATGTTTTTCCACTCGTTGAAGCCACCAATGTTATATGTCTGCCCCACGCGCCCATTATGGAATATCACGTCAATGGCACGAGCGTGGTCAACCACATACAACCAGTCACGTACATTCTCGCCCTTACCATAAATAGGCAGTGGCTTACCATGACGTATATTATTGATAAATAGCGGTATTAGTTTCTCAGGAAATTGATTAGGGCCGTAATTATTAGAGCAGTTACTGATAACCACTGGCATCCCATAGGTGTTATTGAAGGCTCTAACAAAATGGTCGGAACCAGCTTTGCTAGCCGAATATGGCGATTGAGGGTCGTAATGGGTGGTCTCAACAAAAAACTCATCGGCCTTGTGCAGCGAGCCATAGACCTCGTCAGTACTAACGTGGTAGAAAAGTTTCCCCTCCATATCGGTACCCCAAAAATGTTTGGCAGCCTGCAAGAGCGACAAAGTACCCATGATGTTGGTCTGAGCAAATGTAAATGGATCCTTGATTGACCTATCAACATGGCTCTCAGCGGCAAGATGAATCACGCCATCAATTTTATACTGTTCGAAAACCTGCTGCATACGTTCAAAATCGCAAATATCGGCCTTTACAAAGGTGTAATTGGGCATCTTCTCAACGTCGATAAGATTCTCCAAATTACCAGCATAGGTCAACTTATCGAGGTTAATGATATTGCATTCAGGATATTTTGTACAAAAAAGGCGTACAACATGCGAGCCAATAAAGCCTGCCCCGCCAGTAATTAATATATTTTTCATTTCCAAATATTTTTCCAATCAATAGAGCTGACTGTGGGTTGTTTTTTATCTTTTTCTGAAAGCAGTAAGTCGGCCTCGGCAATACCATATTGAGCAAAATTCCACTCCACACCAATCTGAGGGTCATTCCATAGCACCCCGCCATCCCCCTGTGGACAATAATAATCAGTGCATTTATAAAGGAACTCGGTGTCATCTTCAAGTGTTAGAAAACCATGCGCAAAGCGTGGGGGAACATAAAATTGGCGCTTATTATCAGCACTTAGCACAACAGACTCCCAGCGACCAAAGGTCCCACTTTCGGGACGCAAATCGACCACCACATCAAGTACTTTTCCCTTAACAACACGTATCAATTTGCCCTGAGTATGCTCGGTTTGGAAGTGTAAGCCACGCAGAACCCCTTTGCTGGATTTTGAATGGTTATCTTGCACAAATTTAGCCGTCAACCCCAACTCAGTAAAATCTTTTTCGGAGTAGGTCTCCATAAAAAAGCCACGCGCATCACCAAAAACAGTGGGTTCAATAATCATCACCCCCTCAATCGACGTTGGTATCACTTTGAACTTACTCATTTCTATATTTTTGTTCGTTAAGACGGTCCAACAGATATTGACCATACTGATTTTTGAGCATCGGCTGAGCCAACTCCTTGAGTTTTGCGTCTGTAATCCACCCTTTTTTATGGGCAATGGCCTCCAAACAAGCAACCTTAAGTCCTTGACGCTTCTCGATAACTTCGATATAGGTCGAGGCCTCACTCAGCGAGTCGTGCGTACCAGTGTCGAGCCAAGCAAAACCACGCCCTAACATCTGAACTTTCAACTCTTTATCACGCAGAAACCATTCATTAACCGTTGTAATTTCGTACTCACCACGAGCCGATGGTTTTATCTTATGTGCTACATCAACCACCTTATTGGGGTAAAAATAGAGCCCGACAACAGCATAATTTGACTTTGGGACCTTAGGCTTTTCCTCAATACTTTCGGCATTACCCTCACTATCGAAACTCACCACGCCATAACGCTCAGGGTCCGAAACCCAGTAGCCAAAGACCGTCGCCTTATTCTGTTGTTCAGCTGCTTTCACGCTATCGCGCAACATGGCCGAAAAACCATTACCAAAGAAGATATTATCACCCAAGACCAAGCAAACACTATCCTCACCAATAAACTCCTTGCCAAGGGTAAAGGCCTGAGCCAGGCCATCGGGCGAGGGCTGCTCCTTGTACTCAAAACGCACACCATAATCCGACCCATCGCCCAGAAGTCGCTGAAAACCAGGCAAATCATACGGAGTGCTAATAATCAAAATCTCACGTATACCAGCCAACATCAAAACAGATATAGGATAATATATCATCGGCTTGTCATAAATAGGCAGCAATTGTTTGCTAACCCCTTTAGTAATAGGATACAACCGCGTACCACTACCACCTGCTAAAACTATGCCTTTCATATTTGTATAGGTTTTCGTCACAAAGATAGACAAAAAAATTAAATCCCAATAATAAAATTGAAGTGAATTTACAATTAAATTATAAAAACAAACGCTATCTGTAAATAGTCGTCATCGAGGCTCTGAAAGAAAAAGAGACTTTGGCCGAGTTGGCCAAACGATTCACTCTTCATCCTATCATATCCATCGGAGTGGGTTGCGTATTCGAGTGTATCGAAGGACACCTGGCAACCCTAACGACCAAGTTGTATATTTCGTATGGTTGCACTTCTTGGATTAGGCGTGTGCGGTTCATCGAATAGGTCATATTGCCGTAGTGTAACACACAGTTGCGATTTCGATATGCGAGTCTTTATACAAGTGGTCGATACGCACGGTAGTGAATGTCGAGCTACGACGCTTGAGGAGTGATTAACCAGTCACGCCAGAGATAAGTATAGTGTCGTTATTCTGATACAAATGTGATTTGATCGGGTTGCGGGTGGACAAACTCATACTCTAACGTGCGCTCCAAACCCTGTCCCAAACTATATGGAGCCCGAAAACTGCTTGCGTGCGCCTTTTGTGCATTAAATTGGGTGGTGGCACAGAATTTTTTGACTCTAACCGAGCTGATAGTCAATTTCTTGTGCGTAACAAAAGCCAACAAATCGAAGCCATAGCCAGCCAACATTCCCGCCCAATAAGGGAAATGTGTCGACGGAATATGTTTTTTCAGTACTTTGCTCACGTGATCAACCAACTCGTTCATCGTAAAATCGGGAGTGTCGACGTAATTATATACGTTATACCCCTTTTGTTTTTGAGCGAGCAAAAACTCGATAAAAGCCACGATATTGCCAACATAAGCCATCGATTTTTTATTTTCTCCGCGCCCTATCATTCGAAATGCTCCACCAGAAATTTGTTTGAGTAAATTATAGACATTGCCGCGGTTACGCTCGCCAAAAATTACCGTAGGGCGCAATATGTTGAGGTTTCGTTCATCAGGATTTTGGCTAAGCCACTCTCTTAAAACCTCTTCGGCCTGCCACTTGCTTTTACCATAATGATTGAAAGGGTCCGCAGTGTGGTTCTCGTCGGGATCTTTCTTATTGAGCCCATAGACAGCCACCGAGCTTGTGAAAATGATACGCGTGATACCATTATCGTCCATCGCTTCGAGCACGTTGCGTGCTCCTTGGACGTTTATATCATAATATTTCTGGATAGGCGATACATCATCGCGATGTTCGGCCGCCAGCAGCACGACAGCCTCGAACCCGCCAGCGAGCTCTTTTTTGAGAGCTTGTACGTCCATTACGTTGGCGATGGCTGTGATTTCGTTAAAAAAGGGGCTTTTTTGTTTGTCGATATTTTTCAAGTTGT
>JAVVSB010000007.1:0-3160 GCA_036654415.1 Mucinivorans sp.
GCTGCTCATCTCGGTGGCCTGCAAGAGCGAAAACTCGTCATGGCGCAGCGGATAGTCCCAGCACCCCATCTGGTGGAAGATATCACCCCCGAAGCCCGTCTTGAATTTATAGAGTCCATACATGGGGTGTGAGGGGTCGGCCGTGGGGGCAATACCAAACATATCATATTCGCTACAACCGTAACCCTTGGCTATCTGGATGGCGCGCCACTGCATGGCATAGGTGGGCATAAAGTTGCGTAGCAGGGAGCTCGATGCTCCGTAGAGGTAGGTGGCGCGGTGGCTCGAAATAAGCAGAAACATGGCCGAGAGAGGTTGCTCGTCTAGGTAGGCAATAAGCAGCTGCACCTGAACTGGTTGCGTGCGGTTTTCCATCTTGGCGGCAAAAACGGAGTGGAAATATTTCATCTCGTTCACGTGCAGTCCGTTGCGCTGGGCTGTCTCCAGGTAGAGTGAGTACCAGATGGGTAAATCTTTGATGCTACCCAGGCGCACATCCACCCCCTTGCGCTGGGCTAGCCCTATGTTGTAGCGTGTTTTGGGTTTCATGTTCTGGAGAATCTCCTGTTCCGATGGCTTCAAATCCACAATTATGGTGTTGGCGGGCAGAATGTCGCTATTGGATTTGAGTAGATTGCCTTTGCGGGTGTCGAAGTTGAGTTTGAACTCTTGATATTGTCTTTCGGGGGCCCCCATCCAATGGCCATCGTCGGTGTAGTCGGAGGCTTTACCCCAATGCGACTGCCAATTTAGGTCGTAGCGGATGGCGATACACTCGCGTGGCAGATAGGAGCGCAAAGACTCCGATAGCTCCTCCAGGAAGAGCCCTTGGTTCTGCTCCGATGGCTCTACCTCTGGCCCATAGGGGATATAGGCCACGCAATCCTGGTGGTTGAGGTATTGCAAAAAGAGTAAAAAATCGGCACGGGTATAGCAGTAGCCCCCCACATTGAGGTATAGTTCGCTGTTACGCGCCTTGTAGTCGAAGGCAAAGGAGCTAAGGCCCTGTTTCTGTTTGACGTGCGACCAAAAGGAGGTCTGCTGGATGATAGGTGTCTCATAAACATCGACTATCGACTTGCTCTCTATTTTTAGTTCCATGGCAAATTTGTTGCATAGTTTGCCACAAAGGTAACCCTTATATTATAATAAGTCAAATTGTAAAAAAGAGCTTCTTTTTTTTCCGGAAAAAACACTACTTTTGTACTGTAACATTTTGTGTTGAGAATGAAAAAAGGTCGGAAGTTAGTGCTTTTTCGAGGCGATAAACCACTGTGGATAATCATCTCTCTGCTGTGTGTGGTCTCGCTTTTGGTTGTCTACTCCTCCACTGCGTCCATGGCCTATCGCGAGGTTGGGGGCGACACCTCCTTCTACCTGTTGCGCCAGACGCGCTTTATTCTACTCGGGTTTTTTGCCATTATAGTGGTTCACCATATTGACATTCACTACTATATAAAGTTTGCCCCACTGCTACTCAAAATTTCGGTTGTGCTGATGTTGCTGGCCTATGTGATTGGTCTGGAGCGCAACGAAGCTACGCGGTGGATAACTGTTCCCTTTGTGGGGCTCACTTTTCAGCCTTCGGACCTACTCAAGTTGACCCTCTCCATGACCATGGCCTTGGCCTTGGGTACCCGCCAGGGCTACATCAATCGTGTGCCAGTGTTGCCCAGCCTCACCTTTAAGGGGTGGCGCGAGGAGCCCAAACGCAATATGGATATTTTTGCCACCATCACCGCCCCTGTCATTTTGCCCATCTTGGTGTCCGTTGGGGTCATCTTTCCCTCCAATTTTTCAACCTCGGCCATCCTCTTCTTTGTGGCCATGGTGGTGCTATGGGTTGGACGGGTGCGTGTGGGTCAGATTTGGCGGTTGATATGGATTGTGGGGCTCACTGTTGTTTTGGCTGCCTCGGTTATGAAGGTGTTGGGGGTGGGGCGTGCCGAGACATGGTTTTCGCGTATTGAGAGCTTTGTGGCACCCGAGTTGGGGCATAGCCTCGATGGCACCGACTTTCAGAAAGAGCAGGCCCAGATAGCCATCACCTCAGGGGGGGTCTTTGGCAAGGGGCCTGGTGGCAGCACTCAACGTTCGCAGCTGCCCCACCCCTATTCCGATTTCGCCTATGCCTTTATTATCGAGGAGTATGGCATGGTAGGGGGGCTCGTTATCTTGGCTCTCTATCTGTGGATATTCTATCGAGCGGGCATCATCATGAAAAAATGTACTCGTCCCGTGGGGGCGTTGTTGGTGTTGGGACTCTCTTTGATGATAACCCTTAGTGCCTTTGTCCATATGGTGGTCTCGGTGGGTATCACCCCTGTCACGGGGCAGACTCTGCCCATCATCTCGCTGGGTGGAAGTTCGGTCTTTTTCACCTGCATCTCCTTGGGTATGATACTTAGTGTCTCGCGCGAGAGCGATGAGCAGGCCGCACGCGCACGGGCCGAACAGTTGGCCATGAATCGAGCTCAGCAGCAGTCACTAGAGCCCACTGATGATGAGCCCTCTTTGGATGAACCTTCAGATGTGGATGAAAATATGGATGCGGATGAGCAACAACAGGATGACCCCTCGGATGTTCCACTACAAGGCTCTGAAACAGAGAGTGAGTCCCCACAAGAGGAGTTTACACTGGTGGAGAAGGGCGAACTCAAGGCTGAAACCAAGAACAAAACAACAGTAGAATTATATGATTAATAGAGTAATTATAAGCGGTGGTGGCACAGCGGGTCATATCTACCCCGCCCTGGCCGTGGCCCAGGAGCTACGCGAGCGCGGGGTCGAGATTCTCTTTGTGGGGGCTCTGGGTAAGATGGAGATGGAGCGTGTACCCAAGGCTGGTTTTCGGATTGTGGGGCTGCCCATTGCGGGGCTCCAGCGCAGACTAACCCTAAGGAACCTCCTTGTGCCCTTGAAGATGTTAAAGTCGATGGCCATGGCACGTCGCATAATCAAAGACTTTAACCCCGATGTGGTGGTGGGCTTTGGTGGCTATGCCAGTGCGCCAGTTTTGCGCACGGCCCAGCGGCTGGGGGTGCGCACCGTGATTCAGGAGCAGAACTCCTATGCGGGGCTAACCAACAAGATGCTTGCCAAGCGTGCCGACAAGATATGCACGGCATATGAGGGGATGGAGCGGTTTTTCGCCCCCGAA
>JAVVSB010000007.1:3170-63455 GCA_036654415.1 Mucinivorans sp.
CAGGCAACCCCCTTCGCATAAAATTTGAGGATATGGAGCTTCGTCGTGCCCAAGGATATCTCCATTTTGGGCTCAAGGCCACTGGACGCACCATTCTGCTCACGGGTGGTTCGCTTGGCACACGTACCCTAAATGAGGCGATGATGGGGCTTGTCAATAATGGTCAGATGCAGTCCCAGAATGCTGATATTCAGATAATATGGCAAACAGGTTCCTACTACCACTCCGAGATGGAGAGCCGAGTCAAGAGTGCGGCTCCGGGGGCCATGACCATTGTAAGTATGGCCTTTATCGAGCGGATGGATTTAGCCTATGCGGTGGCCGATGTGGTGGTTTGTAGGGCTGGAGCCTCCACCGTTTCGGAGATTGAGTTGTTGGGCAAGGCGGCCGTTTTTGTCCCCTCACCCAATGTGGCCGAAGACCACCAGACCAAAAACGCCCGTAATCTTGCTGACCGTGGCGCAGCGTTGATGGTGGCCGACAGTGAAGCTCAAGAGAGCCTGCTGGGCGTGGCCTTTGCCCTGTTGCGCGACGAGCCACGGCTATCTCTGACTGCTGCCAAGGCCAAACTTATGGGTAGGGCCGAGGCCACGCGTGATGTGGCGGATGTGATAATGCAAAAAGTATAAAACAAGATGAAGAGAGTATATTTTATTGGTATTGGTGGCATAGGCATGAGTGCTTTGGCCCGTTTTTTCGCCCATCAGGGGTACGCTGTGGCGGGCTATGACCGCACCTCCACGGCTCTTACCCAGGCCCTTGAGCAAGAGGGAATTCCAGTTTGCTACACCGATTCGGAGGAAGCTATCCCCGTTGATTTTAGGCAAGATAAGGCCATGCAGGTCATCTACACCCCCGCCATACCCCAGGATAGCGTGGTGTTGCGCTATGTGCTGGCTAATGGCTTTGAGATAATGAAACGGTCGGCCGCTTTGGGGCTGCTGTGCAACGATAAATACCTGATGGCTGTGGCTGGAACCCATGGCAAGACCACCACTTCGACCTTGGCGGCCCACCTCAATGCTGTGGGGGCGGGGCAGGGGTCGGCCTTTTTGGGTGGTATCTCCAAGAATTTTGGGAGTAATCTGGTTCTGGGCTCTGGCTCACGGGTGGTGGTGGAGGCCGATGAGTTCGACCGTTCGTTCCTTCAGCTCACCCCGCGGGTGGCCCTGGTTACAGCCTGCGATGCCGACCACCTGGACATCTACGGCACCCCCGAGGAGTTCCTTCACGCCTTTAGACAGTTCCTCTCTCAGGTGAGTGATTGCTCCATTGTCAAGTTTGGGCTACCTCTGCCCTCAAAATACACCTATTCGCTCGATAATAGAGCCTCGGACTACTATGCCCGCAACATCACCCTGCTGGAGGGGGGTTATTACCAATATGACATTGTAATGCCCGATAGGGTTCTTGAGCGGTGTCGTCTAGGGATTCCTGGGTTGGTCAATGTCGAGAATTCGGTGGGGGCTGTGGCACTAGTGAGCGCATCTGGCGATTTTTGTGAGCAAAACATCAAGCAGGCCCTTGCGAGTTTTTCGGGTGTGGCGCGTCGTTTCGATTTTTGGGTCAACACCTCTAGAGGGGTCTATATGGACGACTATGCCCACCACCCACAAGAGCTACGCGCCATGATTACCTCGGTGCGGGGAATGATGCCCCATCGACACCTTACGGTCATCTTTCAACCCCACCTCTACACCCGTACGCGTGACTTTGCTGCCGAATTTATACGCTCGTTGAGCCTGGCTGACAGGGTTATCTTACTGCCTATCTATCCCGCACGCGAGGAGCCTATTGAGGGGGTTACCTCCCAGATGTTGCTCGAGGGGATAAGCTGCGAAAAACACCTCTGTGAGGCTTCTGAACTCACCACTTTGCTGGAGAATCTCTCCACCGATGTGGTAGTGACGGCTGGCGCAGGCAATATAGACTTGCTAAGGGATGGGGTGAGCCAGGTGATAAAAAATAAGTTGGGATGAAACTGAAAAAGGGGCTGCTGACGGCGGTTTTCACAACCTTAGTAGTGCTACTCTACGGAGGGTGGAGTATCTATACGGTTGCACACAATCGTGCCGCTCTGCTTTGTAGTGGGGTGGTTATCGAGGTTTCCGACAGTGCTCTGTGTGGTTTTGTCACCACGGAGGTGGTGCGGGGGTGGCTTAGAGCCTCGCGTTTAAAGATAGAGGGTGAGCCCTTGGATAATGTTGACCTTTTTGCTATCGAGAATTGCATCACAAGCCAAAATTATGTGAGTCATACCGATGTTTTTGCCACCATGGATGGGGTGGTGCACCTTAGGGTGGAGCAACATCACCCCGTTTTACGATTGATGGGTGGGGGGTATGATTTTTACCTTGATTCTGCGCTAAATCTTTTGCCATCGCAGCTTTACTACACAATGGAAGTTCCAATGGTTATTGGTGATTTTCGCTTTAATTTTGCCAATACATACTTTGGAGTGGTTGGTAAAAAAAAATATGAAAAAGATAGTGTTTTTTTAAAAAAACTTTGTAACTTTGTGGAGTATATAAATAAAGATGATTTTTTGCGTTCACTTCAGAGCCAAATCTATGTGACCCCAGAGCGCAAAATCGAGATTGTTCCTCGTATTGGTGTGGGAATTATTAGTGTAGGTGACCTTTCGGATATTGAGGACAAGATGCTAAGGTTGAAGACATTCTACACGAGTGGCTCGGCAGAAAGGTGGCTCTCGGTAGCTAAAAATATATCAGTGGAATACAAGAATCAGGTAATAGTTAAATAGTTTTTTTATATTATGGAAAATGCACAATATGTAGCGGCAGTTGACCTTGGTACAACCAAGGTTGTTATTGCGGTTGGTCGCCGAGCCGAAAAGGGTAAAGTTGAAATTGTGGCCCTTAAAGAGGCTCCATCCTTAGGCATTATCAAGGGCGATTTAAAAAATATTGAGCAGGCCTCACATGCCCTAAAAGAGGTAAAACAGAAGATAGAAGAGCAGTTGGGTATTACCATCAGTGAGGCCTATGTGGGCATCTCTGGTCAACATATTCGTTGCAACAACACCTCGGGTTATGTCTTTGTGCAAACCTCAGACCGCGAGGTGAGCGAGGTGAGTGCGGCCGATGTCAAGCGACTCAAGGACGAGCAGCGCAACTCCTCCACCCAGTTGGGGCAAACCATTATCGAGGTCATCCCTCAATCCTATAAGCTGGACGAGGATTCCGAAATCACCGAGCCCGTGGGTATGGAGGGTAAACGACTGGAGGCCAAATTTAATATTATTGTGGGCGAAGAGGCTGCCATAGAGCGCATTGGACGTTGTTTCAACCGTGTGGGGCTCACCTTGGCAGGCATTAAGTTGCAGCCGCTAGCTTCGGCCAAGGCGGTGCTTTCGGACGACGAGAAGGAGCTTGGGGTTGTGGTGGTTGATATTGGAGGCGGCACCACCGATGTTTGCATCTACCACGACAAGACCATTCGCCACCTGGCTGTCATCCCTTTCGGGGGCAATGTTATCAATCGTGATATCAAGGCCGATGGTATTTTGGAGCGTCATGTTGAGAAGCTCAAGACCACCTTTGGCGAGGCCATTTCGGCTCAGGCTGCGGCCGAAAAGTTTATCAATATTCCCAGCGTCAGTGGTCAAGCTGCCAAGGAGGTGGGGGTTAAGCGGTTGGCTGGTATTATCGAGGCCCGCATGAGCGAGATTATAGATTTTGTTATGTTCGAGATAGAGCGCAGTGGTTATAAAGGCAAACTTGGAGCAGGATTAGTGCTCACTGGTGGCGGGGCGTTGCTCAAGAATTTGGATGTGCTTTTCAAGACCCAGATGGGCATTGATGTGCGTATGGCTGTGCCAACGGTGGCCCTAACGCCTGAGAGTGCCGAGATGGTGGCCAACCCCAAATATTCAACCATTGTGGGTATGATTGTTGAGGCTCTGCGCGAGGGGCTCTACACCCATACTGAAGTCCGTGCTATGGAGCCAGTTGAGGTTCCAGTGGAGTCCGTAGCTGCGGAGCCTCATGCTGCCGCCTGGCCAAGGGAGTCCTACACACCACGAGCCACCACCTCTGCTGCATCTATGGCTCCTGCCCAGCAGCAGGATGTGCCACTGTCTCAGCAGGATAGCTATGATGAGAACTCCCAGCAGGAGTACTACTCTCAGGAGGATGAATACCAAGAGGAGCCTGAACCTTACACGGTGGATAAAACTCAGAAAAAGGGAATTAAACTTCGTTTTAAAGAGCTGATTTCAAAGATGTTTGAGCCTGAAGAGGTGGAAGACGACGATAATTATTAATGCTGTATTAGTAGAAAAAATAAAAGTATATAAAACATGGTAACTTTTGAAAATATAGAACCTGTCACCTCTTCCATTATCATGGTTGTGGGGGTGGGTGGTGGCGGAGGTAACGCTGTCAACCATATGTTTCGCGAGGGTATCTCCGATGTGTCGTTTATGATATGCAATACCGACAAGCAGGCCCTTGACCGCAGTCCTATACCAGTAAAAATACGCCTGGGCCAAAAGGTCACCGAAGGGTTGGGGGCGGGTAACACCCCCGAGCGTGGTCGTCAGGCTGCCTTAGAGAGTATTGAGGAGATTCGCGAGGCTTTCCGTATCAACGAGACCAAGATGGTCTTTATCACCGCTGGTATGGGTGGTGGAACAGGTACGGGTGCAGCCCCCGTGATTGCGCAGGTGGCCAAAGAGATGGGTATCTTGACCGTAGCCATTGTCACCATCCCCTTTAAGGTCGAGGGGCCCAAGCGCACCTCACAGGCCATCGAAGGTATCGAAGAGATTAGCCAATGTGTTGACTCACTATTGGTTATCAACAACACCAATATTCGCGACATTTACGGTAATTTGGCTTTGCCTGATGCCTTTAGCAAGGCCGATGACATTTTGGCCACAGCAGCCAAGGGGATAGCGGAAATCATCACCAACGATTTTATTATCAACGTCGACTTTGCCGATGTGCGCACAGTTATGCGCGAGAGCGGCATCGCACTGATGGCCTCGGCTCGTAGCAACCCTGAGCTCAGTAGTGCCATGGAGATAGCTCAGCAGGCGGTCAATTCGCCTCTGCTCTACCATAACGAGATAGCTGGGGCGCGCAATATTTTGCTCAACATAGCTTGGGGCGACAAACCCATCACCATCGACGAGGCCTACGAGATTCAACAATTTGTCCAGGAGCAGGCCAGTGGTCACTTGGGTGCCGATATTATATGGGGTGCAGGTTATGATAGTTCGTTGGGTGAGGATATTCGTATTACCATTGTGGCCACGGGCTTCGATGTGAATAGCATACCCGCCATGCGGGAGTATTACAGAGGGGAGGCCTCCAAGGCGGCCAAAAACTCTGAGGTTGCCCCCTCACGTGAGGTGGTGAATTTGGACCAAGAGAGCATCAACTCCTCGACGAGTAATAAGAAAAAGGTGGAGCCATCTGCCGATGATTTTGAGATAGTAAGCCACAATACCGACAGGGTTGTTGCTGTGGAGAGTGTCGTGCGCGAGCGGCTCAAATACGCCAAGCCACTCTCTATAGAGGTGCCTCGCGAGTCACCCATGCAGCGGGTCGAGGCTATATCCGAGCAGCCGCCGCAGGCTGTGGCCCCTGTTTTAGACGAGCAGTCGCCCCTTAGTTCCGAGATAAGGGACTTGAGCGAGGATGAGTTGGAGGAGGTTCCAGCTTGGAAACGTCGCGGCATGAAGCTTGATGCTTCGACCGTGGCCAGTGCCTCTGGTAAGGTTTCGCGTGAGTCGCTTAGTGGCGAAGGCTCTGCCAACAAGAGCTCTAAAGAGTCTGTTAACCTTTTCGGAGAATAAATCATCAAAAAGATTTGGAGGGTATTATAAAAAGTGTTACCTTTGCACCACTTAAGAATCAAAAGTGGTTTGTTAAGTTAATATTGGTGCGGTAGTTCAGCTGGTTAGAATACCTGCCTGTCACGCAGGGGGTCGCGAGTTCGAGTCTCGTCCGCACCGCCAAAACAAGAGCTCCGAATTTTTCGGAGCTCTTGTTTTTTGCTATTAGGCCTCAGTTTTTTTGTTTTTAATCCAAAATTTACACAGTTTCTTAAATTTATTTCACGACAAAGATTCTAAGTAGTGTTGTCCGAGGGTAGAACGCATCTAGAATTGCGCAAACAAAATTTTGAAATACCAAATAAATATATACCTTTGTAGAATCAAAGTTATGCAAGGCAGGTCGTAAAGTGGGTTGAGCCCATTTATATTTCTTTTTAATGCCTTGGTTAGTCCCAAAAAGTTGTCGCCCGAGGGTGGCCTTTTAGGTTGATTTTGACATCAATAACAATCTATAATTTGCAGATGCAAAAAGAAAATCTCGCAGAGAAAACTATTCCTCAGTTACGCTCTATGGCTGAAAATGTTGGGCTTACGCTTGGCAAAGGCTTTATCAAAAAAGGTGATTTAATTGCCCGTATCGAATCAAAAACTGCCGAAACTGCCTCTGCACAGTCTCCTTTGGCTCAACAGGATGGGCGTGAGGCACGCTCCTCTGGCAAGCATCGTAAGAGGGTTCCGCATGAGACCCCACAGACTGGTGGTCAGGTTGCTACTCAATCAGTTGAGACTCCGCGCGCGCCACTTGAGGCCGAGAGACCCCAAGCGACCGCAGTGGCTCCAGTGGCCCAAGTGGCTCCAGTGACTGATGCGCCAGAGGTTTTGTCCATCCCTGAGCCGCAGCCACAGGTTGTGCGGGGGTATTCTGACCCGCGCTCTGCCCGTGCTGCCCGCAGCAGCGATGGCGGTGGACAGGGGCGCGATAAGAATTCGCGCCACGCTGGGCGTGACAAGGCCCTACGCCCCTATACCCCAGGGCAGCAGCCCTCCGATGGTGCCCGTATGGCCTCGGTTAATGGTCAGCCCAAAAAGAGCAATCTGCACAATGAATTCCTGGGCGTTATCGAATGTACAGGGGCGTTGGAGTTGATGCCCGATGGGTATGGTTTTCTTCGTTCGGCCGACTACAACTACCTCAATTCGCCCGACGATGTCTATGTTTCGCAGCAGCAGGTCAAGAGTTTTGGGCTCAAGTTGGGCGATACGGTGCAGGGGCTGATTAAACCTCCGCGCGAGGGAGAGAAGTATTTTCCGCTAATTAAAATCATAAAAATCAATGGTCTGCTGCCTGAGCAGATTCGCGACAGGGTGCAATTTGAGTTTCTTACCCCGCTTTTCCCCGAGGAGAAGTTCAAAATCACGGGCATAGGCAACAACAACCTCAGTAATCGTGTGGTTGACCTTTTCGCCCCCATCGGCAAGGGGCAGCGTGCCCTGATTGTGGCGCAGCCCAAGACGGGTAAAACAATGTTGCTTAAATCCATAGCCATCGCCATTGCCACCAATAATCCCGAGGCCTACCTTATTCTGTTGCTCATCGACGAGCGGCCCGAGGAGGTAACCGACATGGCACGTTCGGTTGATGCCGAGGTCATCGCCTCTACCTTTGACGAACAGGCCTCGCGCCACGTCAAGGTGGCTGAGATGGTCTTGGAGAAGGCCAAACGCCTGGTGGAGTGTGGCCATGATGTGATAATTATGTTGGACTCTATTACGCGTCTGGCTCGGGCCTACAATACGGTTCAGCCAGCCTCTGGTAAGATACTTTCGGGGGGTGTTGATGCCAACGCTCTGCATAAGCCCAAACGTTTTTTCGGTGCGGCGCGTAACACCGAGGAGAAGGGTTCGCTAACCATTATCGCCACAGCTCTTATCGACACTGGCTCCAAGATGGACGAGGTGATTTTTGAGGAGTTCAAAGGGACTGGTAATATGGAACTTCAGCTCGACAGACGCCTCAGTAACAAGCGTATTTATCCAGCGGTGGACATTACCTCGAGCAGCACTCGGCGTGATGATTTATTGTTGGACAAAGATGTGTTACAGAAGTTGTGGATATTGCGTCGTCACCTTACTGATATGAATCCTGTTGAGGCGATGGAGTTTGTCAAGGAGCAGATGGAGCAGACGCGCAACAATGAGGATTTCTTGCAGATGATGAATAAGTAATGGGGGAGTCCCAAAAGTTGCTTTTCACGAGCGACAAAATTTCAGACAATTTATGTTGAAGATTTTTGCCGTCATGGTCGCCTCAATGGTTTTGGGGTGGCTTTTGCGTAGGCCACAATTCCCCCATAAAGCCCTTGGGCGACTTATCTTAGTGGTCATCATGTTGATGATGTGGCTTATTGGGGTCGAGATGGGCTCCAGCGAGCAGGTGCTTGGCAATCTGAGCTCCATTTTTCAGGATGCTCTGCTATTGACTTTGGGGGCCTTGGTGGGCACCATCGTCCTGGCTTGGACGGTCAATAAATTCATCGTACACTCCAAAATAGAACACTCCACCACCCATCTTGGTCGTAGCAACCACCGCTTCAGCCTGCTGGTGGTGGCTCTCTTTGCCCTGGGGGTTGGCATTGGCTATCTGGGTTGGGGTACTTTTCTTATGCATGGTGCCTCCACCTGGGCCCTCTATCTTCTTATGGCCCTTGTGGGGCTCAATATAGGCAGCGATGTACAGGCTTTGCGGGCTCTGCGGGGGCAACCCTGGCGCGTGGTCTTTGTCCCTGTGGCCACCGTTGTAGGCACCTTACTGGGGGTGGGGGCCGTCTGTCCGCTGCTAGGTCTTGGGCTCTCCGATTCGTTGGCCGTAGGTTCGGGTATGGGTTACTATTCACTCTCCTCGGTGCTGTTAAGCGAGTTGCGCGGGGTAGAGATAGGCTCCATAGCCCTGATGGTCAACGTCACTCGCGAGTTGACGACCGTTGTGTTGGCACCCTGGATAGCGCGACGTTTTTCGCCCGTGGCCCTGATTTGTTGTGGAGGGGCCACCACACTCGACGTGACACTGCCCGTGGTGGTGGGCACCTGCGGTAGTGGCTTTGTGGGGATGGCCCTTTTTCAGGGGGTTGTGGTCGATTTGAGTGTCCCTTTTCTGGTTACATTTTTTGCCTCGATATAAGGCCTTAGAGCACGCGTCCGCGTACAACTATCTTTTGTGTGGGCTCGGTGGAGATTATCTCAACCGTTTTGTAGAACTGCCCCGAGGCATTGGGTACATATGTCACCTCCAAGAGGGTGCTGTCGCCTGGCATCACGGGGCGTGGCGAATATTTAAGTTTGGTGCAGACGCAACTAACGCGCATGTCTTTGATAACCAATGGTTTTTTGGAGTCGTTGTAAATCATCACCTTGGCTTTTGGGCTGTTTTTTGCCAAAAATTCGCCAAAGTTAACTGTCTGGGGCACCACCCGCATCTGAGACCAAGAGACAGAAACGAGGAATAAAAAGTAGAGAATAATATATTTTTTCATATCTTTGTTCATCAATGTTATTTAAAATAAAATTTCCCCCAAAAATAATGAAAAAAATCTTTATTGTATCATTTTTAATGGTTATTTCTTTGGCCTATGGCCAACAGTCCCAAATCAAACAGGCCCTTCGCCTTACTCCCAAGGAGCAAAAGGCGGGTATGGAGTTTTTGGTAAAATATATGAGGGAGTGCGACCGCGACACCCTTAAGGCAGACTTTTTGCTCACCGAGGTGGACTACGCCTATCGTGCGCGCCGTACTTTTCCGTGGTGCCAGGCCCTGCCCGACTCTATTTTTATGAACGATGTTCTGCCCTACGCCTCCATGGACGAGACTCGTGAGCCGTGGAGGGCTATGTTTTGGGATATGTTCTACCCCTTGGTCAAGGATATAAAGGATGTGCGTGTGGCCATCGACACCATCAATCGAGCCGTGAGTCGGCTTGTGGGTGTGGAATACAACACCAAACGCCACAAGCCCAACCAGTCGCCACGTGAGTCCATGGCCATCAAGATGGCCTCTTGTAGTGGTCTGTCCATCATCCTAACCGATGTCTTTCGCACCATGGGTATTCCATCTCGTATTGCTGGCACCCCACTCTGGGTCAGTGGCGAGGGTAACCACAACTGGAGCGAGGTGTGGATTGACGGTCAGTGGTATTTTACCGAATATTATCCCAACGCGGCACTCAACAAGAGCTGGTTCCTCGAACGGGCAGGCAAGGCCGACAAGAGCGACCCAAAATATTGGATGTATGCCACTTCGTGGAAGCCGCTTTCGGCCCAATACTTTCCCATGGTGTGGGCCTTTGGCGACAAGACGGTGCCTGGGGTTGACGTGACGGATTTCTACATTAACCTATACAATGCTGAGCAGGCCGAGGCTAAAAACGGTGTGGCTGTGGGCTTTAAGCTCTATGAAGCCGAAAAGGGTGGCCGTAGCAGTGCCGATAGGGTAGCAGCTGATGTTCAGATTTACGATAAACAGGGCAAAATAGTGTGTGTGGGTACCACCCGCGGAGCCAAGGCCGATATGAACGACTATTTGCAATTCTATCTGCCAGAGAATCAAGATTTTGTAGCGGCTTATATAGGTAAAGATGGGCGTAAGATTAACCAAAAGTTCTTAACTGGTCAGGGGGGTGTCATAGTGGAGCTCTTTATGGATTTTCTGTAACACTCACGCCATGAATCCCATAGAACTTCTTGAGCGTCTCATTGCCATCCCTTCGCTCTCGCACGAGGAGGCTGCTACGGCCGATATGCTCTTTCAGACACTTGTCTCTGAGGGGGTTGAGGCCCATCGCCTGTACAATAATGTATGGGCGGTGAATCGCGATTTTTCGCCAACTAAGCCCACCATTTTGCTTAATTCGCACCACGACACCGTGCGCCCCAACAGCGGCTACACCCGTGAGCCCTATACTCCTGCCATCGAGCATGGACGGCTCTATGGTTTGGGTAGCAATGACGCGGGGGCCAGTGTGGTCTCGCTGATGGCCACCTTTCTCCACTTCTACCCCCAAACGGGGCTCAACTACAACCTCTGCCTAGCTCTTACAGCCGAAGAGGAGTGTAGTGGCGAGCTAGGTATCGAGGCTCTGTTGCCGTGCCTCCCTAAGATAAATTGTGCCATAGTTGGTGAACCTACATTGGGCCAAATGGCCATAGGAGAGCGCGGGCTAATGGTGCTGGATTGCGTGGCTAAGGGGCGTTCGGGCCATGCCGCCAGAGAAGAGGGTGATAATGCTATTTATCATGCTCTCAATGATATAGAGTGGTTCAAGAACTATCGCTTTGCCAAAGTTTCGCCTCTGTTTGGCCCCGTGAAGATGAGTGTGACCATTATAAATAGTGGCACGCAACATAATGTAGTGCCTGCGGAGTGCCGCTTTACCGTAGATGTGCGTGTGACGGAGTGCTACACTCTGGAGCAAGTACTTGCTCTTATACGCGAGAATGTTACCTCCACGGTCACTCCACGGTCGCTACGTTTGAATCCCTCTAAGATAACTCTTTCCCATCCTTTGGTGGTGAGTGGTTTGGCCATGGGGTTAACTACCTATGGTTCGCCAACAACCTCGGATGCAGCACTGCTTTACGGCATCGAGGCCCTTAAGATGGGCCCTGGTGATTCGGCACGGTCGCACTCAGCTGATGAATATGTCTATATTTCTGAGGTGACAGCAGGGATTAAGAATTATATAACCCTTTTGGATAGGATATTATAACTCTTGGTCGATAAGACGTTCCAGGGCATCCAGCGCCTGGCTCTGCGGTATGTTTTTCTGCACCACTACGCCGTGGCGATAGAGCGTCACAAGGCCCGCCCCCGCCCCCACGTAGCCAAAGTCGGCATCGGCCATCTCGCCTGGGCCATTGACTATGCACCCCATTACGGCCAACTTGAGCCCTGCGCGCGAGCCTAGTCGCTCTTTGATTTGGGCGGTTGTGGTTTGCAGGTCATAGAGTGTGCGGCCGCAGCCTGGGCAGCTTATGATTTCGGTCTTGGTGATGCGGGCGCGCGAGGCCTGAAGAATCGAGAAGGCGGCTGGGATTTCGTTTTCGGGAGGCTCGGTGAGCGAGACACGGATGGTGTCGCCCAGCCCATCGAGCAGTAGTGAGCCTATGGCCACAGCCGAACGGGCGCGCCCATCTTCGCCACTGCCAGCCTCGGTGAGGCCCAAGTGGAGTGGATAGTGAAAACCCATTTCGTCCATCTGTCTTACTCCCAGATTATAGGCCTGGGTCATAACCCTCACATTTGAGGATTTAAATGAGAGCACCAACTGGTCAAAATTCTCTTGGGCGGCAATCTCCATAAACTCCATGGCACTGCGCACCATCCCCTGTGGGGTATCGCCATATTTTTCTGTTATCTCTGGTGCCAAAGAGCCGTGGTTTACCCCAATACGTATGGCTGTTCCATACTGCTTACACAAGGCTATGAGCTCTCGGAAAACAGCCTTGTCGCCCCAGTTACCAGGGTTGATGCGCACCTTTTCAACCAGGGGAGCGGCCACCAGGGCCACTTGAGCGTTGAAATGGACATCGGCCACCAATGGCACATCACACCCTTGGGCCAGGAGTTCGGCCTTGATATTACGTAGGTTTTCGGCCTGAGCGCGGCCCTGTGTCGTCAGGCGCACAATCTCGCCACCAGCGGCCACAATACGTAGAATCTGAGCCACTGAAGCCTCTGTATCTTCGGTGCGGGTGGTGGTCATGGACTGCACAGCGATAGGATAGCCCGAGCCGATGGTTACCCGCCCGATGCGAACGGGGAGGGTCTCGCGCCGTGAAAAGGTATTTTCTGTTGTCATATCGTAAGTTCCAAAGATTTCTGTAATTTAAGGATATTGGGGTTAATATCAACCAAATACTGCATCTTCTGCTCCATGGTTACGGGGCGATAAGCCTGCACCACCTCGCGGATTTCGACCTCTATGTTGGCCTTTACGCCACAGAGCTCCATGATGTGGGTCTCGATTTCGATTTTGCTCTGCATGATTTCGTTCGAGAGGTCTTCGGTGGGGACAACGGTGAGTATGTTGTGGCCCACAATGCGGCTCGAGCTCATGGAGTTGGCTAGTCGTGGGCGGTTCATGGTGTGCAGGGTCTCGATTATAGCCTGCCAATTCTCTCTAAGCAGAGCCTCGCTTTGAGTCTCCGTAAGTTGCAGAGCCTCGCGCCGAGGTTTATTCTCAGAGCTAACCGACTGGAACCCCACAAGGCCGTTTATCGAGAAGCCGCTTGCGCTGGGGCGGTTGTCCAAGGAGGCTCTTGTGGTGGGTCTGGGTGTGTTGGGCTCTATCGGCCTTGCAACCTCTACAACCTTTGTTTCTGTCGCACTTACCTCTGCTTGAGCCTCAATCGCTACCGCTTGGGGTGCTGTTGTGGCAGCCATAATTATAGGCAGAGGAAACGATGGCTGCTCTATGTTAAACTCTTTTTTTTTTAGCCCTGAGAGCTTCATAAGTGCCAGCTCGCTGTGCAGACGGCGGTTGGTGGCGTTGCGATAACCTCCGTCACAGGAGCTAAGCAGTGATATGGCATTCATAATAAAGGGCACATCAAGTCTACTGGCCTGGTTACGGTAACGCTCCAGCAGCGACCCCGTAGCCTCGAGCAGCGAAAGGGTATCCTCAGACCTAGCCACCAGTAGATTACGAAAATGGTCGGCCAAACCAGCAATAAAAATCTGGCCCTCGAAGCCGCTCTCCAGCACCGAATCGTAGAGCAAGAGCAGTGGGCCATAATCCTCGGCCCAAGCCAAATCTACAGCTCTAAAATAGGTGTTAAAATCCAGTGCTCCAACGCTTTGAGCCGTCTGAGCAAAGGTGATTTCGGACCCCCCCGAAAAGGAGACCACTCGGTCGAAAGTCGACAGCGCGTCACGCATTCCGCCATCGGCCTTTTGGGCTATGATGTTTAGTGACTCCTCGTCATATTTAATCCCTTCACTTTGGGCCACATAGGCCAGGTAAGAGACTATATCTTCTAGCCTTATGCGGCGGAAGTCGTAGCTTTGGCAGCGCGAGAGAATGGTGGGTAGAATCTTGTGTTTTTCGGTGGTGGCCAAGATAAAGATGGCGTAGGATGGTGGCTCCTCAAGGGTTTTGAGAAAGGCGTTGAATGCCGAGGTCGATAGCATATGTACCTCATCGATGATATAGACGCTGTAACGGCCCACCTGGGGGGCTACCCTCACCTTTTCGGTGAGTAGGCGTATGTCCTCGACCGAGTTGTTGGAGGCCGCATCAAGTTCGTGGATACCCCACGAACGGCCTTGGTCAAAGGCCACGCATGATTCGCACACCCCGCACGCTTCGTGGTCGGGGGTGGGGTTCAAACAGTTGATGGCCTTGGCGAAAATTCGTGCACAGGTGGTCTTACCAACCCCACGTGGCCCCGTAAATAGGTAGGCGTGGGCCAGGGTGCCGCGCTCAATGGCGCTCTGCAAGGTCTGGGTGATGTGGCCTTGGCCAACTACCGAGCGGAACGTTGCAGGACGATATTTGCGAGCCGATACTACGAAATTCTCCATCTTGTTTTTTTATGCTTTACGGATTGAGAGTGAACTCTTGATGAGGTCTATCTCAAGTGGTGTGTTTTGCTGTTCGGGGGTGGTCTCTATCCTCAGGGAGAGGGTCTGCGAGCAGATATATTCGCCCCACTGAGCCAACACACCATCGGTGGCGGGGTGGCTCTCAAGGGTGATAAGAATTTTGTCTATCACCTCAAAACCGCTATCCTTGCGTAGATTTTGTACACGGTTAACTATCTCGCGAGCAATGCCTTCGGCACGCAACTCGTCGGTGAGGTTGATATCCAGAGCGATGGTCAACTTACCCTCGGTGGCCACCAACCATCCAGGCATATCCTCGGAGGTGATTTCAAACTTATCGCTACTCAATGTCAATTTGTCGCCACCCAACTCCATCACACACGAGCCTGACTTCTCTAAATCGGCAATCATACTTTGGCTAAAGGTGGCCACAGCGGCCGAAATGCCCTTCATCCAGCGGCCATATTCGGCCCCCAAGGCTTTGAAATTTGGTTTTATCTTTTTGGTGATTATACCAGTGGTATCTTCGAGGAACTCTATCTCTTTGACATTTACCTCGGAGAGAATCAGCGGGCTGACCACCTCTAATTGGTGGCGGATTATGGGGTCGAGCACTGGCAGAATCATCTTGCTCAGCGGCTGGCGTACCCGTAGCGAAACTTTACGGCGTAGAGCCAGAACCATGGAGGTGGCTCTTTGGGCTAGCTCCATACGCTCCTCAAGCTCTGGGTTAATGACTGCATCATCGGCCACGGGGTAGGATGAAAGGTGAACCGAACCCGCTGAGGTCAAGTCGCGATAGAGTCGTTCGGTGATAAAGGGGGCAAATGGGGCCGCCAAGCGGGAGACACTCTCCAAACAGGTGTATAGTGTCTGATAGGCCGACAGTTTGTCCTGGGTCATCTGCCCTGCCCAGAAACGTTTGCGGCATAGGCGTACATACCAGTTTGATAGATTTTCGCCCACAAAGTCCGAAATATAGCGTGCCGCAGGGGTAGGGTCGTAGCCATCGAGCGAGGCGGTCACATTCTTAATTAAGGTGTTCAGCAACGAGAGCACCCAACGGTCAATCTCGGGCCGCTCCTCCAGAGGCACCTGTGGGGTCTGGATAGAGAAGCCATCTACGTTGGCGTACAGGGCAAAGAAGCTGTAGGTGTTGTAGAGGGTGCCAAAAAATTTACGACGCACCTCGTCCACACCCTCAGCGTCGAACTTCAGGTTGTCCCAGGGTTGCGAATTGGCTATCATATACCACCGCACCGCATCGGCTCCGTAGCTCTTTAGGGCCTCGAATGGGTCAACAGCGTTGCCCAGACGTTTTGACATCTTGTTGCCGTTTTTGTCGAGTACTAATCCGTTGGAGATGATATTTTTGAAAGCCACGCTGTCAAAGAGCATAACAGCCAAGGCGTGCAGGGTAAAGAACCATCCACGTGTCTGGTCTACCCCCTCGGCAATAAAGTCAGCTGGGAAAGGTATATCGCGCCCCTCAAAGGGGAAGTGCATCTGAGCGTATGGCATGGCCCCGCTGTCGAACCACACATCAATTAGGTCGCTCTCGCGGCGCATCTTTTGCCCCTTGTCCGATACTAAAACCACATCATCCACGTAGGGGCGGTGTAGGTCTTTTAGGGCAAAGCCTTTGGGCATAAAGCCCGCGGCTGCGGATTTCTCAATCTCCAGGTTGAGCTCCTCGATGGAGCCTATACACTTGAGCTCCGAGTAGTCCTCTGTGGCCCATATTGGTAGCGGAGTTCCCCAATAGCGCGAACGCGAAAGGTTCCAATCCACCAGGTTTTCGAGCCATTTACCAAAACGCCCCTCGCCCGTGGAGGCGGGTCGCCAGGCGATGGTGGCGTTGAGTTCAATCATTCGCTCTTTATAGGCTGTGGTCTTGATGAACCACGAATCCAGGGGGTAGTAGAGCACTGGTTTGTCGGTGCGCCAGCAGTGGGGATAGTTGTGTGTGTGCTTCTCTATTTTGAAGACCTTGCCCAACCCCTTGAGCTCCATACATATCTCTATGTCCAGAGTCTCATCCTTTTCGCCCTTGGTGGGGTCATAGGCGTTTTTGACAAATTTACCCTGCCACTTGGCGTACTGCTGTTCGTCGACAAACTGCTTCACGTACTGGGGGTCTAAATCGCTAATCTTAAAGAATTTACCCGTTCTATCGACCATTGGTTGCAGCTTTCCGTTCTTGTCTAGTAGCAACATGGGGGCAATGCCGTTCTGTTTGGCCACGCGGTCGTCGTCGGCCCCAAAAGTTGGGGCTATATGGACAATACCTGTTCCGTCTTCGGTGGTGACAAAGTCGCCAGTGATTACCGTGAAGGCCTTGCCATCGGGGCGCACCCAAGGCATCAAAGGTTCGTAGGTGGTACCCACCAGCTCCGAACCCTTCATGCGCCCCACAATCTCGTAGGGCACTTTGTGCATCACCTTATCCAGCAGACATTCAGCCAAGATAACTTGTATCTGTTGCCCTGTATAGGGGTTCTGGCAAGCCACCTTCACATAAGTGATACCCGCACCCACGGCCAGGGCCGTATTGCTGGGCAGGGTCCAGGGGGTGGTGGTCCAGGCCAGGAAATATTCGTTCTCTTTTATGTGGAACTGAGCCACGCAGGTGGTATCCTTCACATCGCGATAGCAGCCTGGTTGGTTTAGTTCGTGGTTCGAGAGCCCCGTACCCGCAGCGGGCGAGTAGGGCTGAATGGTGTAGCCTTTATATAATAACCCTTTGTTGTATAGTTCTTTGAGCATCCACCACAGGGTCTCAATATAGTTGTTTTCGTAGGTGATATAGGGGTGTTTCATGTCCACCCAGTAGCCCATGCGGTCGGTCATATCTTCCCATAGGTCGGTGTATTTCATCACATCGGCGCGGCAGGCCTTGTTATACTCCTCAATTGAGATTTTGGTGCCTATATCCTCTTTGGTTATGCCCAACGCTTTTTCGACTCCCAGCTCCACAGGCAGCCCATGGGTATCCCAACCCGCTTTGCGGTGGACTTTGAAGCCCTGTTGGGTTTTGTAGCGGCAAAAAATATCTTTAATAGTTCTAGCCATAACGTGGTGAATACCAGGGGTTCCATTGGCCGATGGGGGCCCTTCGTAGAAGACAAAAGTTGGAGAACCATCTCTTAGGGCTATACTGCGGGCAAAGGTGTCCTCCTTCTTCCAAAGGTCCAAAATTTCATCGGCAGTGGCCGAAAGGTTGAGCCCCTTATATTCGTTGAATTTTTTCATAAAAATGTAAAATATATAATAACCTCGTTACGTTTTAATGCGCAAAGTTAAGAAAATTTTGTTAGAGCTCACAAAAGGTTCTTCACTTTTACACTCAATTAACCTTAAAAACAAAAGAAGATGAAACTAAAGACAATGATGATGGCCACTGCCGCTACAATGATGACCTTGGGCGCAATGGCTCAGGCTCCTCAGGCTCCTGCCAAAGAGAAAGCCAACGCTCCTAAAAAGGAGTGCACCAAGACCGCTAAGGAGTGCTCTACCAAAAAAGAGTGTACCAAGAGCGATGTCAAAAAAGAGGCAAAGCCAGCCAAAGAGCAAAAAAGCGAAGCCAAGACAAAAAAATAGGCTGATTTTTGTTTCTAAAGGTTCTATAGAAGTCCGTAAAAAGAGCTTCTATAGAACCTGTTTCTTGCCTGCTTTAGGGAGGGGGCGACTTTTAAATATCCTCTACTCAGGCTTTATTGCTTTTTAACTCTCCAGCCTCACCATGTAATTGTATGTTAATCGATTGGATAGAGTGAAAAATTAGTAGAGAGTGAAATTAAAACAGCTTCTAAACCATTTACACAATTCGTTGGGCTTAAAATCTTTTTTAGGCCCAACGAATTGTTTTTGGGCCCTAGCCCTAGCCCCACCGCCTATGCCAAAAAAAGAGTGCTACTCAATGGTCAAATGATGTTTTTAAAAATTATTTACTATCTTTGTCAATTAAGAAATTATAAAAGAATATGGGAATTACTGCAGCAATCCTCAAGATGATGTTCGGTTCAAAGGCCGACAAAGACCGCAAGGCGATAGAACCTATTGTCAAAAAGATACTTGAGGTCTATCCAAGTATAGAAAAATTGAGCAATGACGAGCTTCGTGCTCGTACAGCGGCCATGCGCGCTTTAATCGTTAGTCGCACCGAGGCCACACAACAGGAGATAGATTCACTCAAGTCGCAGATGGAGAGTAGCGAAACAGAGGTTCGCCAAAAAGAGCAGATGGCCGATAGTATTGACCACCTCGAAAAGGAGCTCCTAAAGACCATCGAGCAGACCTTGAGCGAAATCCTGCCCGAGGTCTTCTCTATTGTTAAGGATACCGCGCGTCGCTTCAGCCAAAACGCCACCATCGAGGTCACGGCCACTGAGCGGGATAGAGACCTGGCTGCCGAGCGCGACTTTGTGGAGATTGTGGGCGACAAGGCCATCTACAAAAACGAATGGACTGCGGGGGGTAACCTTGTGCGTTGGGATATGGTGCACTACGATGTGCAGCTTTTTGGTGGTGTGGCTCTGCACCAGGGCAAAATTGCCGAAATGGCCACGGGCGAGGGTAAGACCTTGGTGGCCACGCTGCCTGTCTTCCTCAATGCCCTGACAGGGCGCGGGGTGCATATTGTCACCGTCAACGACTACCTGAGCCGAAGGGACTCCGAGTGGATGGGCCCTCTGTATCAGTTCCACGGCCTGTCTGTGGACTGCATCGACAAACACCAACCCAACTCCGATGCCCGTCGCAAGGCCTATAATTGCGACATTACCTTCGGAACCAATAACGAGTTTGGTTTCGACTATCTACGCGACAATATGGCCATCGACCGCACCGACTTAGTGCAACGTGGCCACCATTTTGCTATTGTGGATGAGGTGGACTCGGTGCTCATTGACGATGCCCGTACGCCGCTTATCATCTCAGGCCCTGTGCCCAAGGGCGACGACCAACTCTTTGACGAATACCAGGCCTCCATCGAGAATCTCTATACCCTTCAACGTAGCCTCTGCACCCAGCTGCTATCCGATGCGCGAAAGCTTATCGCCGCTGGCGACACCGAAAAAGGTGGCATCTTGCTCTACCGTGCCCACAAGGGGCTTCCCAAGAGTAAGGCCCTTATCAAGTTCCTCTCCGAACAGGGTAACCGTGCTCTGATGCTCAAGACCGAGAACACCTTTATGCAGGACAACTCCAAACGTATGCACGAGATAACGGACGACCTCTTTTTCATCATTGACGAAAAGCAGAACGCTGTTGAGCTCACCGATAAGGGGCACGACACCCTGAGCGGCAAGTACGAAGATAAACGTTTCTTTATCATGCCCGACATCGGCAGCGAGATAGCCTCTCTGGAACACAGCTCCATGAGTGTGGAGCAGCGCCTAGAGGCCAAGGATAAGTTGCTGGGCGAGTACTCCATCAAGAGCGAGCGACTCCATACGGTCAATCAGCTACTCAAGGCCTACGCCATGTTCGAGAATAATGTGGAGTATATTGTTCAGGATAATAAGGTTAAAATTGTGGACGAGCAGACGGGGCGTATCCTCGATGGTCGTCGCTACTCCGATGGGCTGCATCAGGCCATAGAAGCCAAGGAGCATGTGAGGGTTGAGGCTGCCACGCAGACCTTTGCCACGGTGACCCTGCAAAACTATTTCCGTATGTACCATAAGCTGGCTGGTATGACGGGTACGGCCGAGACCGAGGCTTCGGAACTTTGGAACATCTATAAGTTGGACGTGGTGGTTATCCCCACCAACCGCCCCATCAGTCGTACCGACCACCAAGACCTTATCTACAAAACTAAACGCGAAAAATATGCGGCCGTTATCGACCAAGTGCAGCAGTTAATTGATGCAGGTCGTCCTGTGTTGGTGGGTACCACTTCGGTTGAGATTTCGGAGCTGTTGAGTAAGATGATGAAGCTACGCGGTATAAAGCATAATGTGCTCAATGCCAAGCAGCACCAGTCCGAGGCTATGATTGTGCAGCAGGCTGGTCAGTCCTCTCAGGTGACCATCGCCACCAACATGGCTGGTCGTGGTACCGACATCAAGCTCTCTGATGCTGTCAAGCAGGCGGGGGGGTTGGCCATCGTTGGTACCGAGCGTCACGAGTCGCGCCGTGTCGACCGTCAGTTACGCGGGCGTGCTGGTCGTCAGGGCGACCCAGGTAGTTCGCAGTTCTTTGTCTCTTTGGAGGATGATTTGATGCGCCTTTTTGGTTCAGAACGTATCTCGAAACTTATGGACACCATGGGTATCAAAGAGGGCGAATCAATTCAGGCCGGCATGATGACCAAAGCCATCGAACGAGCCCAGAGAAAGGTGGAGGAGAACAACTTCGGTATGCGTAAGCGACTGCTCGAATATGACGATGTGATGAACTCACAGCGCGAGGTTGTCTATCGCCGCCGCCGCCACGCCCTCTATGGCGAACGTATCGAGGTCGACCTTATGAACATGATGGGCGAATATGCTCAATCTTTTGTTCAGAATTTCCGTGCTGACGATTTTGAGCAGTTCAAGATGGAGATGCTCTCGCAATTGGGCATCGAACCCAGCTTCGATGAGGCACAGTATGGTGACATGAGCGACAACAACCTTGCCGACATCCTCTCAGGCGATATGATGAGCATGATGCGCCGCCGTACCGATGCCATCGCGGCCTTGGCCCTGCCTGTGTTGGAAAATGTGTATAAAGAGCAGGGCGACCACTATGAAAACATATCAATCCCGCTGACCGATGGCCGCCGCGGACTCAATATTCCAGTCAACCTTAAAAAAGCGGTCGAAACCCGCGGTGCCGAAATCGGCAAGGAGCTCTCTAAGGTGATGATGCTCATTACCATAGACGAGAACTGGAAAGAGCACTTGCGCGATATGGACGACCTGAAACAGTCGGTACAGAACGCATCCTACGAACAGAAAGACCCACTGTTGATTTATAAGTTTGAAAGTTTTGAACTCTTCAAAACCATGATTGACAAGGTCTCTCAACAGGTGCTCTCGATGTTGCTCAAGGCCTATTTGCCTATGCAGCAGAATCCTACTCAGCCCAACGCTGCGGCTGAGGCGGCACGCAAACGCCAGATAGCCGAGATGGCACGGATGCAGACCTCACGGGCCGAGGCGGCTCAGAATGCAGGCAGTGCTGAGCGTAGCAAACCCGCTCCTGTGCAGGTGGAGAAGAGTGTGGGGCGCAACGACCCTTGCCCTTGCGGAAGTGGCAAGAAGTACAAGCAGTGTCACGGGGCCTCCCATCCAACAGCCTAAGTGTGCGATGATTATAGCCACCAACAACGCCCATAAGATAGCAGAGATAGCTCCGCTGTTGCCGCAGTGGGTGGAGCTTACCACACTCAGGGAGTGCCATATCACCGAAGATATTGTCGAGACTGAGTCCACCCTTGAGGGCAATGCCCTTCTCAAGGCGCGTTATGTCTATGAGCGGACGTTGCAGGATTGTTTTGCCGACGACACAGGCCTCGAGGTTCAGGCTCTGGACAATGCCCCTGGGGTCTTTTCGGCACGTTATGCAGCCCTTGCTGACCCACTGGCGGCAAGCCACGATAGCGGAGCCAATGTTAGGCTATTGCTCAAGAATATGGAGGGGGTGAGTTGCCGCAAAGCCCGATTTCGTACCGTTATAGCCCTGATTTTTCGGGGGCGAGAATATCTTTTCGAGGGCATCGTTGATGGCACAATCACCTCTGAACCAGCAGGGGCCGATGGCTTTGGCTACGACCCCGTCTTCCAGGCTCAAGGGTGCAGTCAGACCTTTGCCCAGATGTCAATAGAGCAGAAAAATAGCATGAGCCACCGCTCGCGTGCCACGGCCAAGTTGGTCGATTTTCTTTTGCGGTGTAAATAATTAATGGTGACTTCTAAAAATCGTTTTTTCTTCGCTCTACAGCGGAGCGTAAAATCCTCATTTACGGCGAGTGAACACCAGTTTTATGACCTTGTTCATCTTGAAAAATCTAATTTTTAGAAACCTCTAATATGTTGTTTGTCAAGGCGATGCCTTGTTGAACTTCTGTTTTTGTAAGTTAGTGTGCCCTTGGGGAAAATCTAATTTTGAAGCCCCTGTAAGTAAATAGTGATGCAGCATCCACTTTCTAAATTTCGTTTCTGCCCTGCCTGCGGCTCGTCCAACTTCGAGGTTCATAACGCCACCTCTAAGCGGTGTTCTGTTTGTGGTTTCACCTACTATTTCAACCCTCGTGCAGCGGTGGCTGTGTTGGTTTATAACGCTAAGGGTGAGTTGCTTGTGGCGCGACGTGCCAAGGAGCCCAGCCGTGGTATGCTGGACCTGCCTGGCGGTTTTACCGAGAGCTACGAGACAGCAGAGCAGAGTGTGGCGCGCGAAATTTTCGAGGAGACCTCTCTGCGTGTGAGTGGGGTGCGCTACCTCTTTTCGGAACCCAACATCTATCCATATAGCGGTATGGATATTCACACTATGGACCTGTTTTTTGAGTGTCATGCCATTGATGCCGAGCAACTTCACCCTGCCGACGACGTGGCCGAGTGTTGGTTTGCCGCCCCCACCACACTTAAAATCGAAGAGTTTGCCTTCTCTTCCATTAGGCGCGCCCTGCAACAAGTGGCCTCAAGATAGTGAGACCTTCGACCACATACATCGACCGCGGGGTAGTGCTACATAGTACTAAGTATGGCGAAAACCAGCTTATTGTCCACCTATTGACCCTGAAAAGTGGTCGACGGAGTTACATCACCCGTATTGGCAAATCGTCGGGTCATAATATTTTTCAGCCTCTTTTTTTGGTCGAATTCGAGGCTTCGGCCTGCCATGGCGAGCTTCACCGCTTGAGTTCGGCCGTGGCCTCTTTTCAGCTGCGCAATATCCCTTTTGATATAAAGAAAAACACCATTTCGCTATTTCTGAGCGAGTTACTCTATCGTCTTGTGCGCGAGCCTTTGGATGATGAACGTATGTATCTATTTGTGGAGCAGTCGATTCAGCAGCTCGATGCCATGACCCTTGGGGTGGCTAACTTCCACCTTTGGTTCTTGGTTCATCTGGCCCACTTCATGGGTTATGAGATTGACCGTGAATATCATAGTACTTGGTGGTTCGATATGCGCATGGGTGCTTTTTGCCCTATTGAGCCTGCCCACCTTCAGAAGATAAACCCCCGCTACGCCGCCATGCTAAGTCTGATAGTTGATGCCCAAACCGAAAATTTATCCACCATTGAGCTCCACCAGTGCGACCGTGTGGCTCTGCTTACCGCCTTGGTGGACTATTACGCCTACCATAGCGAGATGATTCGGTCGGTGCGCTCAATAGAAATCCTCTCCTCCATTTTCTAAAGCAGGTAGAAATCTTTTAAGATTTATAAAAAAGTGTTAACTTCGTAACATTGGCACTAAGAGGCTGCTTGTAATTCAACACAGCTTCTTACTTAATCAATTTAAACAGTTTCTTAAAAACGGCCCCAATATCAAATAACAGTTCGCGTTATTTTTTTGTGCAATAACGTTTTACAATTTCATAAGCTCGGGTGATTCCCAGTTCGCCCGCTTTGCTCATATCCATACAGCCAGTGGTCTTTTCGCCCAAGAAAATCTGGACCAAACCGCGGTTGTAATAGGCCTCACCGAAGTTGGGGAACAGAGCTATGGCTTTGTTGTACTGCTCGATGGCCCCTGGTAGGTCACCACTTTGGCAGAGTAGGTTTCCCAAATTATAGTAGGTGTGCGGCAGCTCTGGCATAGCTTTGGCCGCAAGCTTTAAGTCGGCAATGGCTTCGGAGTAGTCCCATTTGCGCTTGCCCGCCCCTTTGAGCTTGGTGGCTGGGTCGCGTTCAATGTTAATGGCCTGGTATTCACCCTCCAAAGATGCAATAAATTCGACCATAGCAGCACGTGTGGCAGCGCGGTTCAGGTAGCCCCATGGCTCCGAGGAGCTGTCGCTCACTGCAAAATTGAGGTAGTTGAGTGAACTGCTATATTGGCTCAGCAGCACCTGCGTCATACTTTTGGCGAACACGTCGTTCCAGGTGTCGGGGCGGCTATTGAGCGAGTCGAGGTAGGCTATGCGTGCGGTCGATAGTTCTGGTTCTTTGTTACTTAGGCGTAGCCCTTCGATGGTACTCTGACTCATGAATTTAGTCAGTCGACGGTTTTCGTAGCGTAGAGGGTCGTAGCCATATGTGGAGTCGGGTACGTCAATGGTGAAGCGGAACAGTGGTAGCAGCTGAACCTCTGACCGTGGGTCGCCCTTGATGCGCGAGAAGTCGCGGCTTCCAAAGTCGGCATCGAAGCTCATTATACGATTGAACTGGCGGCTGGTGTCGGCGTAAATGGAGAAGGTGGAGTCGGTCATGGCACTCCTATATTGTGCAATTTTGGCCTCGGCCGTGCGGCGGTCTTGTTCGCTCTGCTTTTGGTTTCCCAGACGGCCATAGAGGTTCGAGCGTAGCAGGTAGGCATTGGCAAAGTCACCGTAGAGCTCAATGGCGTGGCTATAATCTTCAATGGCTTGGTTCAAAAAGCCCAGCGTGGCCCACACCGAAGCTCGGTTGTAGTAGACCAGCACATTGTTGGGGTTATAACGGGCCACCTTGGTGTAGTCCTCAATGGCGCGGTTGTAGTCGCCCACCTGCGAACGAAGTATGGCGCGGTTGAAGTAGGCGATGGAGCTGGTGGAGTCGCGCTGGAGCGAACTGTCGAAGTCGGCGAGAGCTCCACGCAGGTTGTCTTGGTAGCTGCGAGCCATGGCGCGGTAGAAGTAGGCTATGGCCATGGTCGAATCCAGGCGTATTGCCTCGTCCAAATCTCGCTCTCCAGCGTCGTACTTGGCGCGTGCCAGGCTTAGCAGTCCACGACGCATATACCCGTCAGCCCAATAGGGGTTAACACGTATGGCCGAGTTGTAGTCCGTTATGGCGGCTATGGTGTCGTGCATATAGAGGCTCGAGGTTCCACGGTTGATGTAGCCCTCCACCTGTCGGGGTTCAATCTTAAGGAAGCGCGAAAAGTCCTCCTTCGACTTTTTGAATTGTTGGTTTAGGAAGTAGGTTATCCCTCGGCTGTAATAGGTCGAGGAGTTGTTAGGGCGCATCTCGATGGCCTGGGCAAAATCCTCCAAGGCTTCGGTGTAAAGTCCCATTCGCGAGCGGGTTATAGCTCTATATTGGTAGGCTTGGGTGTAGACTGGTTGCTCGTCGATGGCTTTAGAAAAGTCCGAGAGGGCACCGCTCAAATCATCCAAGTTGTACTTGGCTACCCCGCGCAAAAAGTAGCCCTCATAGTCCTTGGATTCGGTGCGTAGCAATATGTTGAGCGACTCAATGGCCTGAATATATTTACCCTCGACAATAAAGTCGCGTCCGCGATAGTAGAAATAGGGTTTGTTGAGCTGGGCCCAAGCCTCGCTCAGGCTCATGACAAGCAGTAGTATTATAAAAAATTTTCTCATCCTTGCGCAAAGGTAATCTTTTTTAGTGGAATTTTTGGCCTTGGAAGGCGTTACGTTCAACCATTCTCTTTTCCAACATCTGCCACAACCTCTCGTTGCGCACCAATCCCCAGGGGTGGCCCGCGTGGTAGCGTGGAGGAGCTTCACCCGCAAAACGCTCGATAACCAAATCGGGACGCAGCAGCTCCAGTATGTCTATAACCAGGTCGATATACTCCTCCAGCTCCCAGAAATGGTACTTCTGTGGGTGGAGTTCAAAATCGGTGGCCATGGGTGTCCCTTTAAATATCTGAAGTTGGTGGAACTTTATTGTGTCGATGGGTAGATTATTTATCATTTGGCACTGGTCGATGACCATTTGGCGGCTCTCTCCAGGAAGCCCCAGTATAAAATGTGCTCCGCAGCGTACACCCCGCTCGGCTGTCATCTCTATGGCCCGCCTGGCCGTCTCGAAGTTGTGTCCACGGTTCACCGATAGCAGTGTGCTGTCGTAGCACGACTCCACTCCATACTCTATTATCACATATTTTGTCTGGGCCAACTCGGCAAAGTAATCTATCTTAGCCTGGTCCACGCAGTCGGGGCGGGTGCCCACCACCAGCCCCACTATGTTGGGGTGGCTTAGGGCTTGGCTGTATATGGCCTTTAGTTCGGGTAGGGGTTTGTGAGTGTTGGAGTAGGCCTGGAAGTAGGCCAGAAACTTCTCCGCCTTGGCGTAGCGGCGGCTATGAAACTCTATGCCCTCGTCAATTTGTTCGGTGATGGACTTCTCGGCCGTGCAGTACGATGGCGAGAAGGCATCGTTAAGGCAAAAGGTGCACCCCCCTTGCGACAAGGTTCCGTCGCGGTTGGGGCAACTAAAGCCAGCATCAAGGGTAACTTTTTGGACTCTTTCGTTGAATATCTCTTTAAAATAGGAGGAGTAGCTCCGCCAGCGTGGTGGTGTGGTCATTATGGTTGTGGTGCTTTACCACCGTTGTGTTTAATTTTTAGAACTCCTCTTTAGAGAGCCTTATCGCTTTGCCCTCAGCTTCGCTGAAAATGTTTAGCAATAGCGGTACGTATCGCATTAAGCTCCATGATACGCTGCGAGAGAGCCATCTGAGTCATAGGGTCTGTCTCGGTCTCCATCGTGACCTGGATTTGCTCTATCTGATAGCTAACAATTAGCGACTTATATATCGACAGGGCCTTGGGTATGGCCTGCGAAAGCATCTCGCGTTCCGAACGGAAATGTATCTCATACTTCTCCCATATGGCGCTTGGACGGTAGTTATCACGTTCAAAACTCAAATCGGCTATCAATTGTGATAGGGCCGTATCATCCGTTGAGAGCAAATCATCGATACCTAAATTAGTATCCTCCATAAAGGCTTGTAATATTTTGTTATACAGTGGGTTGAGCATCGCTATATTGTCGCGTTCCAGGTCGTCGATAATGGCCTGAGCTACCCCCATCTCCAGGCTCTCGGTGGGCGAAAGGGTGAGTGTAAAGTTCTCGTGTCCATAGCGAATTAGGTAGCTGGTGAGCTCTCGTTCCAACATATCTATCTGTCCCAGAACAGAGTCCTTGCGTTGACTTAGGTCGGCTAGTGGTGCGGCCTGCTGTTGGGCTAGGAAACGCTCTTTCTGCTGCTGAGATTGCACCGCGGCCCTACCTACAGGGCCATCGTCGAAGGTGGCCACCCGTCGCCGCACCTCGCGCTCCAACACCTCGCGCTCCACGTCCAACATGGTGCTACATTCGCGAATAAAGACACTCCGTTGCACCGAATCGGGGATGACGGCTATTGAGCCTATGATGTCGGTGATGAGCTCGGCGCGTTTAATGGGGTCGTTGTCCACCCCGTCAAGCAAAATACGGGTCTTGAAAGAGAGGAAATCCTCCTCTTTTTGTTCTATATACTTCTCCAGCTGTGTGGCGTTATGGGCGCGGGCAAAGCTGTCGGGGTCCTCGCCCGCGGGCAGCGGCACCACCCGCACCGAGAGCCCTGCGCGCAGTATCATATCTATACCGCGCATCGAGGCCTTGATACCAGCCGAGTCTCCGTCATAAATCACCGTTACATTGTGGGTGAAGCGTTTGATGAGTTTTATCTGCTCTTCGGTGAGCGAGGTGCCACTACTGGCCACCACATTTTCCACTCCGCTTTGGTGCATTTGCAGCACATCGGTATAACCCTCGACCAGGATACATTTATTTTTGTTGACAATCTCTCTCTTGGCAAAATATATCCCATAGAGGGTGTTACTCTTGTGGTAAATCTCACTTTCGGGCGAGTTGAGGTATTTGGCCTTGTCCGAGCTGCGCAGTGTGCGACCCCCGAAGCCAATTACACGGCCACTGAGCGAGTGGATGGGGAAGATGACTCGGCCATAGAGTTTGTCGTAATAGCCTATGGCGCTACGTTGGCTCTTGGCACTGAGTCCTGTCTTTTCCAGGTATTCAATTTTATACCCCTGTTTTAGGGCCTCGGTGGTCATTTCATCCCCTGTGTCGGGGCAGTAGCCCAGGCCGAAGCTCTTTATGGTTTGGTCGGTGAAGCCTCTCTCGCGGAAGTAACTCAACCCCACAGCTTTGCCCTTGTCGGTGAGCAGCTGTTTCTCGAAGTAGTCTTGAGCCCAGGAGCTTAGAACCATCATGCTTTCGCGGTCGTCGTTGGTCTGTTTCTGTTCGGGGCTCTGGGTCTGTTCTTGAATGGGGATGTTGTATTTTTTGGCCAGGTAGTGCAGAGCTTCAGGGTATGAAAGCTTTTCGTGTTCCATCACGAAGTTTACCGCCCCACCCCCTTTGCCGCAGCCGAAACATTTGTAGAGTCCTTTGGCTGGCGAGACTATAAAACTGGGGGTTTTTTCGTTATGGAAAGGACAGCAAGCAGTGTAGTTGACCCCTTTGCGTTTGAGTTGTACAAAGTCGCCCACCACTTCGGCTATGTCGGCAGCGGCGAAGATGCGGTCTATGGTCAGCTTGTCTATCATTGTGTGTCTATTTTACTAATTATTTTCGTGTCTATTCTTTTTTGCTACAGTGGAGGAGAGGGTTTCTAAAAATTAAATTTTTCAAGGCGAACAAGGTTGCAATACTGGAGTTCACTCGCCGTAAATGAGGATTTCGCACTCTGCAGTCGAGCGAAAAAACAATTTTTAGAAGTCACTTGTAGATATATCTCCACTCTAAGGGACACCACACTTACAAAATCAAGCCTAAAATCCCTCCCGACTACAATTTGTGAATGCCCATAATCTCACGAACAGCCGCCACTGTTGGCCCTGCCGAAGCTCGTGCCTTCTCTGCCCCCATCTTGGCCACACGCGACAAATACTCCTTGTCACCTTTAATATCTGCAATACGCGCACGAATAGGCGATACCACTTTGATAATATCTGCGGCCAACTGCTTCTTCAAATCTCCATACCGTATCGAACAATCAGCATATTGATGTTTGAAAAAGTCTACCGTATCGGCCTGGCTAACCACATCCATCAAAGTGAAAATATTGGCCACACACTCGCTCATGGGCGAATTGGGCTCCGTGGGGCCACTGTCGGTCACGGCTCGCATCACCTTCTTGGAAATCTCTTTGTCTGTGTCGATAAGGAATATGCCGTTGCCCTCGCTCTTGCCCATCTTGCCCGAACCGTCCAGACCAGGGATTTTAACCAGCTCAGTGCCAAAATTATAGGCTTCGGGCTCTGGGAAGAATTCGACTCCGTATTTGTTGTTAAAACGACGCGCAAAGGTGCGTGCCATCTCCAGGTGCTGCTCCTGGTCCTTACCCACGGGAACCTTTGTGGCTCGGTGAATCAAGATATCAGCAGCCATAAGCACAGGATAGCTAAGTAGTCCCAAGTTTACATTCTCGCTCTGCTTACGAATCTTCTCCTTAAAAGAGGTGGTGCGCTCCAACTCACCCACGTAGGCGTGCATGCTAAGTAGGGTCGAAAGTTCGGTCACCTCTGGTAGGTCGCTCTGCACAAAGATGGTCGACTTCTCGGGGTCGAGCCCTGCGGCCAGGTACTCGCTAAGTATGTTGCGCACATTGCCGTTGAGCAGTGTAGGGTCGGGGTGGGTGGTTAGAGAGTGGTAGTCGGCTATAAAAAAATAGCACTCCGCATCGCTCTGCATCTTTATAAAATTACGTAACGCCCCAAAATAGTTGCCCAGATGGAGGTTTCCGGTGGAGCGTATGCCGCTCAATACTTTTTCCATAATAACATTTTATTAATTACAAGGGCGACCTCTGGCCGCCCTGAAGGTGACCTCTAAAAATTGTTTTTCTCCTTTTGTTGGACCTAGACAGCTTTTTAGAACTCCCCTGTGGTTTTTGCAGGGGTAAGGGCTATTTTATGACCCCTAACTCGCGTCCTACCTTGGTGAAGGCGGCAATACATTTGTCCAGATGGGCTATCTCGTGTCCGGCCGACACCTGCACGCGGATACGAGCAAGGTCTTTAGGCACAACAGGGTAGTAGAATCCCGTCACATAGATACCCTCGTCCAATAGTTTGGAGGCCATCTCCTGAGACAGACGGGCATCGTAGAGCATTACAGCGCATATGGCCGACTGTGTTGGTTTGATATCGAAGCCTGCCTGGGTCATCCCCTTGACAAAGTGAGCCACATTGGCCGATAGTTTGGTGTGCAGATTGTCATTCTCACTCAACATACGGAACATCTCGAGCGAGGCCCCCACGATGGCTGGTGGTACCGAGTTGCTAAAGAGATATGGACGAGAGCGTTGGCGTAACATATCTATAATTTCGCGACGACCTGTGGTGAAGCCTCCTACGCTGCCTCCCATGGCCTTGCCCAGGGTGCCAGTGATAATGTCCACCTGGCCGCGTACGCCAAACTGCTCGGTCACCCCGCGTCCCGTTGGCCCTACAACCCCAGCTGAGTGGCACTCGTCCACCATCACCAAGGCGTCGTATTTTTTGGCCAACTCACAAATTTTGTCCATCGGAGCCACATTACCATCCATCGAGAAGACCCCATCGGTAACCACAATGCGGAAACGCTGAGCTTGAGCTAGTTTCAGTTGATTTTCAAGGTCCTCCATGTCGGCGTTGGCGTAGCGGTAACGTTTTGCTTTGCACAGGCGCACCCCGTCAATTATGGAGGCGTGGTTCAGAGCATCTGAGATGATGGCATCTTGCTCCGAAAACAGAGGTTCAAAAACGCCACCATTGGCATCGAAACAAGCTGCATAGAGTATCGTGTCTTCGGTGCCGAAATAGTTGGCTATAGCCTTTTCGAGCTCCTTGTGTATATCCTGCGTGCCACAGATAAAGCGCACCGAGCTCATGCCAAAGCCATGGCTGTCCATGGTCCGCTTGGCAGCCTCAATCAGGCGGGCGTTGTTGGAGAGCCCTAAATAGTTGTTGGCGCAGAAGTTAAGAACTTGATGTCCCCCCACCGTAATCTCGGCGGCCTGTGCACTGGTGATGATTCTTTCGTTTTTGAAGAGGCCTGCCTCCTTGATTGATTGTAGCTCACTGCTTAGGTGTTGCTGAATTTTTCCGTACATTATGGTATTTTGTTAAAATTTGTTGCTAATTTTGTAGCACAAATGTACGAAAATTATTTGGTATGATAAAAACTTTGAAGTTTGGTGGAACCTCAGTTGGCTCCCCAAAAAATATGCGTGGTGTGGCTCAAATTATCAGCAACGAGCAGGCCACTTTGACCGTCCTTTCAGCCATGTCGGGCACCACTGATGCCCTTGTTGCCATCTGCGAGGCTGCTGCCAAGGGTGATGAGAAGACTATTGCTCAAAAGCTAAAAATGCTTCTTGGCAAATACAATGATTGTGTTTATGGTCTACTGGGTGACCCCTATCCCGCTTTGGAGCGTGTCAAGGAGTCGATGGATATTATTCGCACCCAGGCCGATAATTTTGAGAAGGTCACCTCACCCAAGGTGATAGTGTCTCAGGGAGAACTGCTCACCACAGCCATTTTTACTATGTTTCTGCTCCAAGAGGGGGTCAAGGCCGAGCTGCTCCATGCCCCCGACTTTATGCACACCGATGAGCAGGGCAAGGTGGTGCTCTACCATCTCGACGCCCTCAAAGAACGTATTGAGCCAGGTGTTCACTATGTGACACAGGGTTTTATCTGCACTAATGCTCAGGGGCAGATAGATAATTTAGGCCGTGGTGGGTCGGATTATAGTGCCGCTTTGATGGGTGTGGCCATCGGTGCGGCCGAGGTTCAGATTTGGACCGACATTGACGGTATGCACAATGGCGACCCTCGTATTGTCGAGGGTACGCGCCCCATTCGTCGTATGAGTTTTGACGAGGCGGCTGAGTTGGCCTACTTCGGGGCTAAGATTCTTCACCCCTCCACCATTATGCCCTGCAAAGAGGCGGGGGTAGATGTCCGCCTTAAAAATAGCATGGCCCCCGATGCTCCAGGCACCCTTATCAGCGGAGCTGACGAGGCGGCCATGAACTACCACGCAGTGGCGGCCAAGGATGGCATTACCCTCATTCGTATCACCTCGGCACGAATGTTGATGGCCTATGGTTTTTTGCGTCGTGTCTTCGAGGTCTTTGAACGTCAACGCACCCCCATCGACATGATTACCACCTCCGAAGTGGCTGTCTCGCTAACCATTGACAACACCACTAACCTGGATAAGATAGTGCGTGACTTGAGTGATTTTGGCACCATCGAGGTCGAGCAGGACAATTCTATAGTCTGTGTTGTGGGGCGTATGGATTACGACCATGCTGGCCTTGCCTCACGCATATTTAAGTCGGTTGAGAATGTGCCCATCAAGATGATATCCTACGGAGCCTCGCACCGTTCTCTCTCGCTGCTCATCTCCACCGTCAATAAGAAGGATGCACTACAAAGTCTTAACAATCAATTATTTTAATACAAGCATGAAAAAGTTATTAACTCTGGCAGCCATCCTGCTGCTTAGCGCTGGTGCCTCGGCTCAAATTGCCGCCTATCCACAAGGAAATTCGGCCGCCATCGAGGGCTACACTCTGCCCCGTACCATTGTAACGGTTCGTTTAACTCAGGAGCGCGAAGTCATTATTCGTGGCCCTTATGCTCGTTATGCAGCTCAATATTTGGGTATTACAGGTGCAGCTCAGAGCGATAAGGAGAGTTTTAAACTCCTTGGTGCCGCCCTTGGTTATGCCGAGGAGCCCGACCCTGCTCAGACTTTTGTCTTTGATGAGAAGTCTGGAGCTCCGCTCAAAATCTTTCGTTGGCTTACTGTAAAGCCTGTGGCTGCGGATGCAGCTCCATCTGATATGGATTATGATGGTGCTCGTATAGGTAACCGTAGCCCTTTTACCGATGTGAGTGCCACGCCACTCATCTATGGTCAGACCTCGGAGAATGTGGATATGGGTTTGTTGATAGCTGGCAAGGTGGAGGCCATAGAGAAGAGCACTGAGCAGATGGCAGCCGATGCAGCGGCATTGATTTTCAAGCTTCGTAAACGTCGTGTGGAGCTTATTTGTGCTGAGCAGGGTGAGAATGTCTTTGGGGCTGGTTTGGGGGCTGCTCTCTCCGAGATGGACCGTCTGGAGAAGGAGTATCTTTCGCTCTTTGTTGGTAAACGTTACACCCAGGTTACCTCCATCACTTACAGTGTCTTGCCAGAGGTGGGCAAGAATAGGGTTGTTCCTTGTCGCTTCTCCGAGCAGAAGGGTGTTGTGGCTCCCTCGGAGCTATCGGCTCGTCCGCTCACTTTGGAGTTTACCCCTTTGCAGAGCGGTACGCTCAGCGTGGCACCTAAGCGTTCGGCTTCACGTGCTGTTGTGATTCGTGTGCCTCAGAGTAACCAGGTAAGGCTTTATGATGGTCAGGATGTTTTGGCCACGGAGTGGGTCCCCGTCTTCCAGTTGGGTACCACCATGGATGCTCCCGTGCTTTAAGAAGCTGTTTGAAATTTATTCAAAAGTTTTGTTACGGCCTTATTTGCCCCTATTTTCACCTGTAAATCCTCATTTACCCCAGTAAATCCTGGTTTTATAGGCAAAAATATGACCAAAATGGCTCATAACAAATTCAATGAACAAAATTTAAACAGTTTCTAAGTAGTCTCTATCGAAAAACTATTATAATGAACAGATTTGGTAAAACCTTTGGGGTCTCTATTTTTGGAGAGTCACATGGCTTGGAGATAGGTGTTGTCCTAGACGGGGTTCCCGCTGGGATGGACCTTGCTGTTGAGGATTTTGAGGGTGATTTGGCGCGTCGTCGCTCAGGAGCTCGTGGCACCACCCCTCGCAAGGAGTCCGACACTCCACGTATTGTGAGTGGTCTGTTCCAGGGCCACACTACTGGTGCCCCTTTGACCATACTTTTCGACAACGAAAATACCCGTAGCAGCGACTATGATGCCCTGCGCACCCACCCCCGCCCATCACATGCCGACTTGGTGGCCATGCAAAAATGGCATGGGGCTAACGACCCTCGCGGAGGGGGACACTTCTCGGGGCGGCTCACCGCACCATTGGTTGCCGCAGGGGTGGTGGCCAAACGGATGTTGGGTGAGGTTCACCTTCAGGCCACCCTTATTCAGGTGGGTGGGCAGGATGCCTCCCTATCTGCCCAGGTGGTGGAGCAGGCCATGCGCGATGGCGACTCAGTGGGCGGACTTATCGAGTGTCGTGTACAGGGGTTGCCCGTTGGGTTGGGTGAACCATTTTTCGACAGCGCCGAATCCACCATTGCCCATGCTCTGTTTGCTGTGCCGGCTGTTCGTGGGGTAGAATTTGGAAGTGGCTTTGCTGCTGCCGCCATGCGTGGTAGCGAACATAATGACCCCATAGTGAACTCCTCTGGGGCAACGCTCACTAACCATGCAGGAGGCGTGGTTGGGGGCATTACCAACGGCAACGAGCTCATTGTTAGGGTGGCTATCAAGCCCACGGCTAGTATTTCACGCGCTCAGATGAGTTATAACTTTGCCGATGGTCTTCTCGAAGAGCTCCGCATTAAGGGCAGGCACGACAGCTGCATCGCCCTGCGAGCCTCGGTGGTCATCGAGGCTGCCGTGGCCATCGCCTTGGCCGATTTGATTAACAGATAATAATTTTTATTTGTTGGCTGTTTTTATCAAAAAATTATATACCTTTGACTTGTAAAAGATTAATTTTTTTAGGAATGATACCTAAAAAGTCATCTTTATAACCTTTAAAAACAGTATATTTTGATGAAAAAAGTACTTTTAATTGCAGTCTTGCTTTGTTGCTTTTTGTGGTCGTGGGCAATACCTGCTTATCCTGGTGCTGTGGTGGTTACTCAGGCCGATGGGCAAAAAATTACTTTGCAACTTCATGGTGACGAATTTTTTCACTACACCACTTCGGTGGATGGCTATCTGCTAAGCCAGGGTGGCGATGGTTTCTACTATTATGTTCAGAGTCAGAGTCGTAGCCTGCAACGTGCTCACGACCCAGCTCAGCGGAGTGCCTCGGAGCAGGCGTTTTTAGGCTCGTGTCAAAGAGGAGTTGATTTCAATAGTGCCAATGTGCAGCGTCAGGCCAATATTCAAAGTATGTTGGGCAGTGAGGCCTCGCGCTCTGAGCAGCAGCAAGCGCCAAATTTAGCCACTAAAGGATTGGTGATACTGGTTAATTTCTCTGATGTGCCTTTTTCCGTTAGTGCCCCCAACAACGCCTTTACGAATATGCTAAATCAAAAGGGGTATAGCCGTAATGGGGCAACGGGTAGTGCTAAGGACTATTTCAAGGCCACCTCTTTTGGAAAATACAACCCTGATTTTACGGTTGTTGGGCCAGTAAATATTCCAGGTACCATGAAATTTTATGGCGAGAATAATACCTCAAAAAAAGATATAAACGCTGCTCAGATGGTTGTCGATGCATGCAATGAGGCCGATAAGGCGGGGGTGAATTTCGCTGACTACGATTCTAATAATGATGGTCAGGTCGATAATGTTTTTATCTATTACGCTGGTTATAATGAGGCTGAATACGGTGGTGAGAATACTATTTGGCCACATAAGTCAAACATAATTTCTCGTAATTTGCAATTAGATGGTAAGTATATAGGTCCTTATGCTTGTAGTTCAGAATACAAGGGGGCTGGTACGGGTAAGGTAATGGCTGGTATAGGAACTTTTTGCCATGAATTTGGCCATGTGTTGGGCTTAATGGACATGTACGATACTGAATATAATGGTAATCGTGGCCTAGACAAACTGTCAATTATGAGTATGGGGGGGTATAATAATGGAGGTAATACACCGCCACTGTGGAATGCTCTTGAGCGTCAGACAACCGGCTGGGGTGAATATGCTGTTTTTAATGACCAAAGTAGCAAGGTCTCCTTGGCCCCCATTAACATTAGTAACCAGGGCTATATGATACCAACTTCGACACGTGGAGAGTATTTTGTTATTGAGGTTCGCGACTGTACTGTTCCTGGTACATGGGACTACTGGATAGATGTGAATCACCAAGCTAAGGGGTTGGTTATCTATCAAGTAGACCAAAGCTTCAATATGGTTGGAGGGATGCTTGCCAGTCAGCGTTGGTCGTCAAATAGGATAAACACAGTCCTTGGTCATGAATGTATGCGTATGTTGTTGCCAGAGACCTATTATTTCAAGCCAATTGATGCTTTTTGGCCCACCTCTAGTGTGAAATCTTTTATTCGGGATGGTCGTGAGCCTGCCCGAGATTGGAATCGAAAACCACTCCCCTATGAACTGACTGATATTACCTTGGATAAGGATATTGTCTCGTTCAATGTCAAGTCGGTTGGTCAAACAGCCACCATTACTGGTATTGTGCTTTCGGAGGATGGGACTCCGCTTGCAGGAGCTTCAGTCTCTCTGCGAGCAACCCCTATTTTAAACAAAAGCGGTCAGATATTGAGCGCAGTCTCGCTCTCTTCGCCCCTGTCGCGCTCGCCGTTGGGTGAACAGTACACTACCATCACCGACGTAAATGGTAATTTCTCTTTAAAAGATATAGTCCAGGGGCCCTACGACCTAGTCATTAGCGAATATCGCCACATCACATACGTGCAGACGGTTAATCTTCAGAAAGAGTCAGAGTATTTGGGCGAGTTTACATTGGTTTTGGTTCAACAGAAGTTGATGAAGGAGGTTTCCAGAAGTAATGGAGCCACTGATGGATACTTCACCATCTCCAATGTGAGTAGTGGCGCAGTGGTGTCTGTCTCAAATTATTGGACTGCAGAGAATATTGCAGCCGACACTTTAACAAAAGATGTAATTCGAGCCATTGCCTTCCAAACCTATCAGTCTATGAATGTCGAGGGGAAGGTTTTCTTTGATGATGTGTTGGTCTTTACTGGTCGTACTCAAAGCACCACATCGGGACGTACTATTATTGGCGTGGATGGTGGATTAAATATTCCTGCTGGTAAATCCATGCGTATAGCCTTTTCCTTTACCCCATTGAAGGATGGTGCCGTTGTGGCTATGGATGGCGGGGCAGTGGTTAAGGGTGGTAACCTTTACAGCTTAGATAAGGGGGTTACATGGAGTGAGCAAGTTGGTGGCGGTAATTTTGTGGTATCCTATCTGCGTGACAAGGGTAGTGATGAGATGAGTAAAGCCAACATCCGTGGCCAGGCCTTTCAACGTGAGGCTTTTGTGGAGTGGTTTAGTCTCGATGCCAACGTTAGAGAGTGGTCAATCCAACTCGCTCAAAAGGGGCAACCATCCCAAGATATCCCCTACAAGGGTGGACAATCGCTATCTATTGTTGGGCTAACTCCAGGGGTAAATTACACCGTCTCTGTTGCACCTAAGTTTAATGGACAGACAGGACCTGCCTCCACCTTGACTCTACAAACCGAGGCCTTGAGTTCGCCATATCCAGCCATCTGGGTTGTGAAAAATCCCAATAATACTATTTTGCGCCTGCGCAATCTAGCCCGCGTGCCCGAGAGTGTGGAGTGGACCATTGATGGTAAACAGGTCGACACTCCGTTGCTAATTTTTGATGCTGGGCAGACCCAAAAGAGAGTTTCAGTTAAAGTTATCTGGGATTCTCAGCATTCAGAAACCATAAGTAGAACCATATTTTTAAAGCAATAATCATGAAAAAATTAATTATAGCCTCCCTGCTGTTGCTCACCATGGTCTCTTGCGAAAAAACGCCAGAGGGTCCATCAGACGACCCACGTCGAATTGCGTTTTTGGCCAGTCGTGAGCAAGGTGCCTATAACGAGAAAGGGGTTATCCTTGTCTTCAATGAGCAGATGCACCAGAAGGCCATCAGTGGCGATAAGTTGCAGAGCCGTATCCAAAATGATGAGCAGACAGAGCTACTCAATTTAGAGCTCTCGTCCCGTCCTACTACCATCAATGAGGTTGTTGAGCTTAAGGTTACTAGTGTGGGCGTGACGGGTGTCAAGGATGGCACCTATAAGGTCGTGCTACTCAAGAGCGACCAGGCTAAACTGTGGCTCTGGGACGAGCAGAATTACGTAGGTTTTATTGTTCCATAACCCCCTTTTTGGGGATTTTACTATAATCGGCCAAACGGATTGTACATTGGTTTAAAATTTTTGCTGAAAAACAAGGTCAAAACAAACCACCAATACTACAGATAAATAAAAGGCTTTCAAATGCTAATTTGATACTGTTAATCAACTGTTTTCTGAGCATATCGTTGTTGTAACTCCCTAAAAAAGGCTGACCCAGTGATGAGGGTCAGCCTTTTTTGCGTCTTGCTGCGTTAGTGTTTATTGGTGCAGTATATGGTCAATCTACCAGCATTTGTGAGCTTTTCGTGGCTTATAAATCGGCTCTTGTAGGCTTTGCCGTCCAGTTCTATTCGTTCGATATAGATATTTTCATCTGAGCGGTTAATGGCTTCGATTACAAGCTCTTTACGGTTGTAAAATGAGCCATCGAGTTTGATGGTCACTTTGTCGAACGAGGGTGTGGTTATCACATATTCGGCCCGAGCGGGGCAGGGTGGATAGATGCCCATCATGGATAGGTTTTGCCATGCGCTCATGGTTCCTGCGTCGTCGTTGCCAGGCAATCCTGCTGGGGTGTTGCTGAAATATTTGGTCAAACACTCCTTGACCCACTTTTGGGTGAGCCACTCGCTCCCTTTAACATACGAAAAGTAGTATGGGTAGCCCATGTCGGGCTCATTACTCATGTCGAAGTAGCCGTTTTCAAAACAGCTGGTGAGTGAATCCACAAATCTCTTTGGCGAGCCAAAGAGTTTGATAAGCCCCTGAATATCGTATGGCACCGAGAAGGAGTAGTTCCATGAAGTCCCTTCGTGGAAGCCATTACTTGGGGCAAAATTTTCACCCTCGCGTGGGTTGAAACCCTCCATAAAAGTGCCATTTTCTAACACTGGGCGCATCAGTCCATAGCTTTTGTCGAAATAGATTTTATAACCCATGGCGCGCTCCATCAACATCTCGTAGTCGGCCTTCTTGCCCAATTGCAGGGCTATCTGCGCTAGGCTCCAATCGGCCATATATAGCTCCAGAGCCTGTGAAACCGAGTTGTCGAAGCGTGTTCTAAGGGGGATAAAGTGGTTCTTTTCGTAAAACTCCTGATTACCACGCACAGGGCTCTGCCCCATGGCGTTTTTGAGCATGGCTTGGTATAATATCTCTGGGTCTATGCCCTTGGTAAGACCCAAGAAGTAGCAGGCGGTCATATAGGGTAGGGCAGCGTCCCCCTCCATGACCATAAAATCCTGAGCGGCAATCTCAAACTTAGGTAAGTTGCCACTCTCGGAGTACATCTGCATCATTGAGCGTGCCATTTCGGCTTGACGCTCAGGAAAGAAGAGAGCTCCGAAAAATGGGGTAAGCCTATATACATCCCAACCCGAAAACATGGTCAGACGGTCCTGGCCCTGCGCCATACGTCGGGTACGACCCGTGCCCATCTCGGGGTAGTCGCCGTTTGCATCTTGTAACACATTGGGGTGTACCCAATTGTGGTAGAGGGCGGTGTAGAATTGGGTTTTTTGGTCTTCACTTCCCCCCTCCAGGGCCACAACCTCCAGCACCTTGTTCCATTGGCTACACGCATCGGCATAAATGGCCTCAAAATTGCGTCCCCCCTGTTCGGCATCGAGGTTGGCGCGTGCATTTTCCACGCTCACATACGAGATGCCTACGCTCACTTCAATCTGTTCTTGTTCATCGGTTGCGAAGCTAAAGGCTACCCCTATATCGTCGCCCGCGATGGGCATGGTGGTGCGGTCATAGATTTTGTACTGCCCACTGGTTGAGCTCCATGCGCCAACAGCCTTGGGTAGCTCGCGTTGTTTTTTCCAGTAGTTCACCTTTTGGGCGGGCTTGTTGGTGCGCACCACAAAGTAGACTGGCACAACCGATTGCGGACGGCCATAGCAAAAGTCGCCCAGGGTTTTGAACCCCTCTATCTCACTATGTGAGACAATCTTGGCATAGCCACCGCATTCGGTGGTTAACCCTTGCCCGATGTTAAAGAGTATGTTACTGCGCCCAGCTGGAAAGGTGTAGCGACTTATGGTGGACCGTTTTGTGGCACTCATCTCGGCCTTGACACCATATTTATCGATGGTGGTGCTGAAGTATCCAGCCCGTGCCAAGGAGCCACTCATGGTCGAGGCATATTTGTCGAAGTCGACCACTGTGGCCCCTGTGGTTGGCATGAGTAATAGCGAACCGAAGTCAGGACAACCCACCCCGCTCAGGTTCACCTGCGTGAAACCTATCATCCATCTGTTTTCCCATACAAATGGGGTAGAGCACCATCCGTCGGTGTTAATTTTATGGTCGGCATGGGCAATGGTGTTCATGGGCGACATCGAGACCATCCCCCCGGGGACAAATGGCCCAGGTTGGGTGACCCCAAAATTGCTGGTGCCGATAAAGGGGTTTACATAGTCTGTTGGACTTTTTTGAGCCATAGCCCCAAAAGTCAGTAGAGCCAAGCTCAGAGTCGTAAGTAGTGATTTCATGTCGGTGACTTCTAAAAATTATTATTTTTCTCGTTTGACTTCGGCCTTAAAATCGTCATTTACCTCAAGTAAACGCCAGTTTTAAAACCTAGTCTGCCTTGAAAAAAATCTAATTTTGTAAGCCCCCTGTTGGTGTCTTTATAAAACACCCATTTTGTGTAGTAGTGGTTCCACCGTTGGTTCAGCTCCCGTAAAGCGGACGAAGAGGGTCATAGGGTGTTCCGAGCCACCAGCTTCGAGCAGTGTGCGGAATTTGCGGGCTGTAGTTGGGTCGAATATACCATGTTGGAGGAATTGGTCGAAGGCATTGGCTTCGAGCACCTCGGCCCATTTGTAGCTGTAATAACCTGCTGCATATTGGCCAGCGAAGATATGGCCAAATGATGTTGACAGGCAAGTCCCCTCTGGCATTGGAATCATGGTCGAGCTCCGCGTGGCCTCTATTTCGGCTTTTCGTACATCGCCGTCAAAGGGTTTTTCCATGGTGTGCCATGCCATGTCGTTGAAGCCATGTAGTAGTTGGCGTATATTACCGTAGGCGGCCAGATATTTTTTCGAGGCCACAATCTTCTCAATCAACTCTTGTGGAATTTTTTCGCCAGTTTTGTAATGGATGGCAAATAGGTCGAGGAACTCCTTTTGGTAGGCCCAATTTTCCATCAACTGCGATGGAAGCTCCACAAAGTCGCAATAGACATTGGTCCCCGTGAGTGAGCTGTACCGTCCCTTGGCCAATATTCCGTGCAGGCCGTGGCCAAATTCGTGTAGTATGGTGGTAAATTCGTTGAAACTCAGTAGCGATGGGTTCTCGGGCGTGGGTTTGGTGAAGTTGGTCACCAGGGTCACAATGGGGCGATTATCTTGGTCAGCTTCGCGATAGGTGGTCATCCATGCACCGCTATTTTTACTTGCGCGGGGGAAGTAATCCAAATAGAGCACCGATAGGAACTCTCCATTGGCATCAAAAACCTCATAGGCTTTGGTATCAGGGTGGCAGGTTGGAATCTCTTTATTCTCTTTAAAAGTCAGGCCATAAAGCTTGCCCGCTAAGATGAAGAGTGCCTTTTCGCAATTCTCCAGTTGGAAATAGGGGCGGGTCATGTCGTCGGTAATGGCATATTTGACCTGTTTGTATTTTTCGCTCCAGAAGCTAAAATCCCAATTCATCAACTCCCCCTTAAAACCTTTACCAGAGGCATATTGCTGAATCTCATCAAGGTCTTTTTGTGCGGCCGCCTTGCTCTTTTCTAGTAGTTCGTTTTCCAGGGCATAGACCTTGGTGGCACTTTGGGCCATACGCTCTTCGAGGGCAAAATCGGCATAGCTCTTGAAGCCCAGCAACTGAGCCATCTCTCGACGCAGATTGACTAGTTGTTTGACAACATCTTGATTATCAAATTCTCCACCATAGGATTTGCTATTGAAGGCGCGCCACATCTTCTCGCGCAGGGCTCTATTTTGGCAATAGGTCATCACGGGTATATAGCTTGGTGCGTTCAGGGTCAGTAGGTAGCCCTTCAACCCTTTGGCCTGGGCTTCGGCTTTGGCCCCTTGAATGGCCCAATCGGGCAGCCCTTTGAGCTCCTTTTTGTTGGTTATGTTAACCGTAAAGGCGTTGGTGGCGGCCAATTCGTTTTGGGTGAAGGTTAGCGAAAGTTCTGACAATTTGGTGGTTATCTCTCTGTATCTCTCTTTATCCGCGCCTGTAAGGTTGGCCCCCGAGCGGACAAAACCTTTGTAGCTCTTCTCCAGGAGCATCGAGTCCTGGGTGTCGAGGTTGAATTGTGCGCGGTTGCGGTAGACCTCTTTGACACGGGCAAAGAGTAACTCGTTGAGCGAGATGTCATTTTCGTAGGCTGTTAGTTCGGGCGATAGCTCCAGAATTATCTTCTGTAGGGAGTCGTTGGTGTTGGAGCCCAGCAGGTTCGACAGCACGCTCATGGCCCGTGTCAATCGGTTACCAGCTCTGTCCAGGGCCACTATTGTGTTGTCGAAAGTGGGCACTGAGCGGACCATATATATGGCACGTACCTCGGCTTGAGCCTCTTTGATAAGCTCACGCACAGCTGGCACGAAATGTTCTGCACGAATCTGCGAGAAGGGTGGTGTTTGGTGCGGGGTGTCCCACTTTTTGTCCAAGAGTGGGTTTTGTTGTGCCGCACCCACAAGGGTTATTGCTGACATAAGAGTTGCTAAAATTAGTTTTTTCATTATTATTTCATTAGTTTTTTCTACGAAAGTTCTCGCCAGATGGGCTTTGGAAGAGCACAATATTGAACAGTGGCGAGCTTGTCACCACATACTCCACAACCGAGCGGTGCACCACATCGTAAAGTTCAGAGTTCTTTTCACTCGAAAAGGCGTAAATCTCCACCCCCAGCCCTTTATCCGAAATATCGGGTCGATATCGAACAAAGATAGACATCTGTTGGTTAATATTGGCATTACGTTTAAGAAAAAGCTCCAGATGGGCCCTCCATAGTGCCAAATTCGAGAGTGTCTCTGCCGGTGAACTTTGTTGTGCTAAAGATAGTGTCTGTTCAAAATATGGGGCTGTAATGGGACTCTGTCTCAGCCTTTTTAGTAGCTCTTCGTTGGCCAAAGTTATGCTTGCTATATCCACAGCAAGGTGGCGAACAAATCGGCGGCCACTGCTCTGTTCCATTCCGCGCCAGTTGGTGAAGCTCTCCGAGACCATGCTATATATAGGTATCATGGTTATGGTGTTGTCCCAGTTTTGTACTTTCACCGAGTTGACGTTTATGTCGAGCACTGTGCCGTCGGCATTTTTGCTGGGCATCTCAATCCAATCTCCTGGGCGCACCATATCCTGAGCCGAGAGTTGAATCGAGGCCACAAAGCCCAAAATGGTATCCTTGAAGACCAACGAAAAGAGGGCCGCCGTGGCACCCAAACCCACAAAGAGGTTCGACACATCTTTTTGGGTTAAGACGGCAATGACCAGTATGCCAGCAATAAAGCCCAACACAATTTTGGCCACCTGCAAGTAGCCCTTTATGGATTTGCGTCCAGCCGCGGGTCGCGCTGAGTAGAAAATCAGAGCCGTATCCAGTAGTGAGTAGACCACCAGCAGTGAGACCACCACAATGATGGATTGCGTGACGAGCTGCACAAAGAGAATCATCCCTTGGTGGAAACCAGCAAAAATTACGGGGGCCAGCAGCTGCACGGCAATTAGGGGCACCAGTTGAAACAGGCGCGAAAAGAATTTGGTGGCCACCAGTGTGTCGTCAATTGTGGTCTTGGATTTGGCCGAAAAGCGTTTGATGGCCAGCAGCGAAAGGCGAATAATCACCATGTCTAGAAACCACACCAACAGTACCAGCACCCCAGCCGCGGCTATAAAGGTAAATAAATCCACCACACCAGAGCTCATGCCCAGGCTATGAAGAAACTTCCAAAGGTCCTCGATAAGCCAAAATTTTGGCAAGGCAGCTATTCTATCAGCCGAGGCAGCCGCAGTCGATAATTTTTCGACCACATTGGCCGTGTCAGAGACGATTGAGGGGTCGGCAAGCAGAAAATCAGTCATGTACTAAAAATTTATTGGACTTTAAAAAAATTTGTCATTAATAATAAAAAGTGTATCTTTGCGCCTTACTTAGCGACTAATCAAATTGTTTCTATGTAAAATAGCTCCATTTTGGGCCAAAACAATAACAAAATAATAGGCAAATATACAAATTTTTACCAATATGCAGAACAAAGGCGCTCTTAAATTTCTGGCTATCATGCTCGCTGTGGCGTGTGCATTTCAGCTATCATTTTCATTCGTAACGCAAAGCGTGCAAAACAAGGCGGCCGCGGCCGCTGCAGGCGACCATACAGCCGAGACAGAGTATCTTGACTCAATGAAGTCGCAAGTGGTTTATAACCTCGGTCTTTTTAAGTACACTTATGCTGAGTGTCTGGAAAAAGAGATAAACCTTGGTTTGGACCTTCGTGGTGGGATGAATGTCACCTTGGAAATCGCTGTTGAGGATGTGCTCAAGGCACTGGCTGGCCCCAACGATGCTGACCCCACTTTCACCGCTGCCATGGTTGCGGCCAAGCAAGCTCAGAAAAATTCAACGGATGATTACATCACCCTATTCTATAAGGCCTACACCGAGGCTAACCCCACGGGGCGTTTGGCTGCCATCTTTGGTACCTATGACCTTCGCGAGAAGATAACTCCCGAGTCCACTAACGACCAGGTAATTGCCGTTCTGCGTACCGAGAGCGAGAGTGCTATTGCCAACTCTTTCAACGTTTTATCTAATCGTATCGACCGTTTTGGTGTTGTGCAGCCCAACGTTCAACGTCTTGAAAATACAGGTCGTATCTTGATTGAACTTCCTGGGGTTAAGGACCCAGACCGTGTGCGTAAGCTGCTTCAAGGGACAGCCAACTTGGAATTCTGGACTACCTACATCGCCTCAGAGATATATCCTTTTATGAATCAGGCCAACTCCCTGATTGCTAAGTTGAACTCTCAGGCTGTGGCTGACTCCGTTTTAACCGACACTACTTTGGTGGCTGAGGTTCTACAGACCGACTCTACTGATATTGTAGCCGCTTTGGCCACAACCGCCACCGACACAACTAAAGCTGCCACGGCAGCAGATGGGCTGGATACCAAAAACTATCCTCTCTTTAGTGCTCTTCAACCTTCGGATGCTCAAAGTCCTGTTGTTGGTGTGGCCCGCTCTTACGACACCACCCGTGTTAACAAGATGTTGGCTCTACCTCAGGTTAAGGCTCTCTTTCCACGTGATGTGAAATTCATGTGGGGTATTAAGGGTGTCGATTTGGCAAACACTACTTTTGAACTTTATGCTATCAAACTCACCACCAACGGCAAAGCGCCTTTGGATGGGGGGGCCGTTGAGGATGCCAATGGTCAATACACTCAGCAGGGCTCTTCGGCCGAGGTTTCAATGTCGATGAACGCCGCTGGAGCCAAGGTATGGGCTCGCTTGACAGCCGATAATATTGGTCGTTTTGTAGCCATTGTGCTTGATGATTTTGTCTATTCGGCTCCTGTGGTTAGGGGCGAGATTTCGGGTGGTAACTCCAGTATCTCGGGTAACTTTACCATTCAAGAGGCTAAGGACTTGGCCAACGTGCTCAAATCGGGTAAGTTACCTGCTCCTGCACGTATCGTTCAAGACTCTGTTGTCGGCCCTACCTTGGGTCAGGAGTCCATCAATGCAGGTATGAGCTCCTTTGTACTGGCTTTTGTGCTGGTTCTTATCTATATGATATTGTTCTACAATACGGCAGGTATGGTGGCCAGTGTAGCTTTGGTGACCAACCTTTTCTTCCTCTTTGGGGTGCTGGTTAGTTTCGGGGCTGTGCTTACCCTGCCAGGTATCGCAGGTATCGTGCTTACCATGGGTATGGCCGTGGATGCCAACGTTATTATCTACGAACGTGTAAAGGAGGAACTTCGTTCTGGTAAGGGGCTTTCGCTCTCGCTCAAGGAGGGTTTCTCGAATGCCTATTCGGCCATCATTGACGGTAACGCCACCACGTTAATCACGGGTATCGTGCTTTTCATCTTCGGTTCGGGTCCTGTTCAGGGCTTTGCCACCACACTGATAATTGGTATTATCACCTCGCTGTTCTGCGCTATTTTCATTACTCGTCTGATATTTGAAGCTCTTTTATCCAAGGGACGTAATATTCGCTTTAGCCACAAATGGACCGAGAATTTCTTGTCCAACACTCACTTCAACTTCATCCGTATGCGTCGCTACACCTACGCCATTTCAATCACTCTCTTTGTTGTGGTGATTGTCTCTTTGGCAATGCGTGGGCTCAATTATGGTGTTGACTTCACTGGTGGACGTAGCTTTGTGGTTCGTTTCGACCAGCCTGTCACAGCTAATGAGGTTCGTGATGCACTGGAAAAGAATTTTGCAGTTGGGGCTGACGAACGTTTAAACTCTTTCGAGGTAAAACAGTTCGGTACCGTTGACCAGATGCAGATGCGTATTACCACTCAGTATCGCTATGCTGACGAGGGTGACGGTGTAACTAAAGAGATTAACGAGATGATGTACCACGCTTTGGTACACCTCTACAAACAGCCAATCTCCATTGACGACTTTACCACCACTGTTCGTAACCCTTATGGTATTATCTCGGCCGAGATGGTTGGGCCTTCGATTGCGCATGACCTCCAGGTTAACGCCTTCATTGCCATCTTCTTCTCTTTGTTGGCCATTGGGGTCTACATTGCCTTGCGTTTCAATCGTTGGCAGTTTGGTATTGGAGGTGTGGTCTCTCTGCTCCACGATGCTCTTATTACCGTTGGTATGTTCTCATTGCTCTACTCGGTAATGCCTTTCAACTTGACTGTCGACCAGTCCTTTATAGCGGCAATTCTAACCATTATTGGTTACTCAATCAACGACACTGTGATTATCTTTGACCGTATTCGTGAGAATATGGCTCTCTATCCTCGACGTACAGTCAAGGAGAATATGAACACAGCCATCAACGCCACCTTGGCCCGTACGGTCAACACGGCAGGTACAACCATCGTTGTTCTGCTGGCCATCTTCCTCTTCGGGGGTGAGGTTATCCGTGGATTTATCTTCGCGCTGTTGTTTGGGGTTATCATCGGTACATTCTCTTCCATCTTTGTTGCAACGCCTATCGCTTATGACTGTTTGAAATACAGTAAATCGAAGCACGGTCTGTTGGTAGCCAAAGAGGAGGCTGAGGAGCAAGAGGCCAATAAAAAGAAGTAGTTCTGTGTAAATACAAAAAAAGGTTCCTTGGAAATTTTCCAAGGAACCTTTTTTATTGGTGCACTATGATATTTTGCTTACATCAATAATTTCGTTCTGCACCACGGGCTTGGTTATCAGTGCGCGTAATGGAGCATTGAGTGGGTGGTGCAGTTCGGGGTCCACCTCCAGTATGTTTATGGCTTGTTGACGTGCTTGGGCGATGATTTTAGTGTCGCGAGCGAGGTCAGCTACTCGTAGTTCCACCGCTTGACCACTTTGGCGTGTGCCTTCAATGTCGCCTGCTCCTCGGAGCTCAAGGTCCATCTCGGCCAGTGCGAAGCCGTCGGTGGTTGAGACCATAGCCTCGAGGCGGGCCCTGGATGGGCGCGAGAGTTTGTCGCCGCACATCAAGATACAAAAGCTCTGGTCGGCTCCGCGCCCCACCCTTCCGCGCAGCTGGTGCAGTTGCGAGAGGCCAAATCGTTCGGCACTTTCGATAACCATCACTGTGGCGTTGGGTACATTCACCCCCACCTCGATGACGGTGGTCGAGACCAATATCTGAGCCTCTCCCTTGCTAAATAGCCCCATGCCATACCCCTTTTCATCATTTTTCATCTTGCCATGCACCACAACATTGGAGTAGGTGGGGTGTGGAAAATGTTCTACAATAGCCTGAACGCCATGTTCGAGTGAGGCGTAATCCATTTTTTCGGACTCCTTGATAAGCGGGTAGACCACATAAATCTGTCGCCCCATGGCAATCTGTTCGCGCATGAAGCCCACCACCCGTAGCCGCTCGCTTTCGCGAAAGAGCATGGTCTGGATGGGTTTACGCCCTGGTGGTAGCTCGTCAATGACGGAAATATCCAAATCGCCGTAGAGGGTCATGGCCAGTGTTCTAGGAATTGGCGTGGCTGTCATAACCAGAATATGTGGCGAGAGCTCGCTCTTGGTCCACAGTTTGGCTCGCTGCATCACCCCAAAACGGTGCTGTTCGTCGATGACCACAAAGCCCAGGTGGGCATACTGTACGCTATCCTCGATAAGGGCGTGGGTGCCAATGAGGATGTCAATCTGGCCACTGAGTAGCCCTTGGCTAATGAGGGTGCGCTGTTTCTTGCGTGTGCTGCCCGTTAGTAGCTCTACACTTACCCCCAGCGGGGCACAGAGTTCGCTGAGCGATTCGAAATGTTGTCGCGCGAGAATCTCAGTTGGTGCCATAATAGAGGCTTGGAACCCATTATCCACCGCAATAAGGGCGCAAAGCAGGGCCACGATGGTCTTACCGCTGCCCACATCGCCCTGCAACAGGCGATTCATCTGGTGGCCGCTACCCATATCGGCGCGTATTTCGCGTACCACACGCTTTTGGGCTTGGGTGAGCGGAAAGGTTAGGTATTTGTTATAAAAGGTGTTGAATTTTTGACCCACACTCCTAAAAATATATCCCATGCTCTGCTCGGTGCGAATCTTTTTTTGACTGAGCATGGAGAGTTGAATGGTGAATAGCTCCTCGAACTTGAGTCTAAAGAGTGCCTGTTGTAGTGCTTCAGTGGTGGGTGGGAAGTGGGCGTTGTAGAGTGCCTCCGCACGCGAGGTGAGTGACAGACGTTGGATGAGGTACTCGGGCAAGGTCTCGGGTATGTGGCACGCTATGCGGCTCCACAGTGCGTGCATGAGGTGGTATTGAGCGCGGCTGCCGACCATAGCCGTGCGTAGTTTTTCGGTGGTTGAGTAGACCCCCTGCACCCCCATGGCCATCACCCCTTCGGGGTCGTTGGGTAGTTCGAACTCTGGGTGCACCACGCTTACATGGCCGTTGAAAATGGCAGGTTTTCCAAAAAAGATATACTCTCTGTCGCGTTCGATGTGCTTCTGTACCCAGTTTATGCCAGCAAACCACACCATCTCGGCCACTGCCGAACCGTCGTAGACCTCCACCACCAAGCGTCCAGTTCGTCCCTGGCCGATATATTGGATGGCCACCACGCGCGCCTTTATCTGTATATAGGGCATCGAGTCGTCCGTAATATCGCTAATTCTGAATATCCTTGAACGGTCGATATAGCGTTTTGGCAGGTGCATAACCATATCCTCAAAGGTGACCAATCCTAACTCTTTTTGCAACAGCTCGGCACGCTTGGGCCCCACCCCTGGCAGGTAGGTGATTTTGGTCTGGAGAATATCGTTCATAGCGAGACAAAAGTATAAAAAATAAACCATTTTTCCTTGGGCCAATAATACCAAATTATTAAATGTGACCTCTGTCGAATATATATCAAATAAACTGCGTACCTTGCGCGTTCTAATAAAGTAAAAACAGATATAATGAAACTATCTTTTGGTGGGTTAATTCCTAAGTTGCCTATTATTCAGGGGGGTATGGGCGTTGGTGTTTCGCTCTCGGGGCTTGCAAGTGCAGTGGCTCAAGAGGGTGGTGTGGGTGTGATTTCGGCTGCTGGCTTGGGTATGTTGTATCCCAAACGACATTTGACATATAATGAGGCCAGTATTGATGGTCTAAAAGCCGAGATACTGAAGGCTAGGGCCAAGACCAAGGGTATTATTGGTGTGAACATCATGGTGGCCATGACCAATTTTGCGGAAATGGTGCGTACCAGCATTGAGTCGGGAGCCGATATTATCTTTTCGGGGGCGGGGCTGCCTTTGGATTTGCCATCTTACCTCAAGGCTGACAGTACCACTAAGTTGGTGCCCATAGTCTCTTCGGCGCGTGCGGCTAGGGTTTTGTGCCAAAAGTGGTACAATGGTTACAACTATTTGCCCGATGCCATTGTGGTCGAGGGGCCTAAGGCTGGAGGCCATCTGGGCTATAGCGAGGTTCAGATTAATGACGAGCACTACTCTTTGGAGCAAATTTTGCCCCAGGTGGTGGAGGTTGCGCGCGAGTTTGGCGAAAAATACAATCGCGAGATACCAGTTATTGCTGCGGGTGGCATCTATACGGGGGATGATATTTTCCGTATGATGGAGCTTGGAGCCAGTGGTGTTCAACTTGGGACGTTGTTTGTCACCACCACCGAGTGTGATGCTTCAGAGGCCTTCAAACAGAAATATATCGATTCACACAGCGAAGATATTGAAATCATCAAGAGCCCTGTGGGTATGCCTGGGCGTGCTATTTTTAGTAAGTTTATCGAGGATGTGCGTAACGGTGTCAAGCGTCCAAAACATTGTCCCTACCACTGCATCAAGACTTGCGATATAAGCAAGAGCCCCTATTGCATTATGTTGGCTCTGTTTTCGGCCTTTAAAGGTAATTTCAATAAAGGTTACGCCTTTGCGGGTGTAAATGCCTTTCGTGCTGAGCGTATCTCAACGGTCAAGGAGACTATTTCGGCCCTAATGGTGGACTACAAAGCCAAATTGATAGAGAAGGCCGAACGGCTCAAACTTCTGGCACTAAGCGAAAAGGCGCTTATGTAATGATAACGACAACTAAAAGAGGCAGGAGAAAATCATCTCCTGCCTCTTTTTTTGGCCTATTGGCCAGTAGTCTAAAACAGATTTACCGCCTTGAGTAGTGTACGGTCAATGGGGTAGAAATAGTAGTAGAGGGCGTTGTCCTCAAGGGGTGTATTACGGCCAATGTAGGCGCAAAGTTGGGCCATAATCACTTTTTTATTGGCCTCCAGTTCATCGCCCACGGGGCGCACCGAAGAGGTGCGGTCGGCCCAGGCCACAAAATCTAGATAGAGATTCACCTGACCAAAAATGGTACTCAGCTCCTCAATACTCTTAGCACTGTTGAGTCTGTCGCGATGGTCGGCGGTGAATTTAGTGGCGTATTTGAAGATAAGGTTTTTCTCATACAGTTTTCTGAAATAAGGTGATGCGGCCGTGGTGTCTAGTGGTACAAAGACATCGGGGTGGATGCCGCCACCGCCATAGAGTATCTTTCCCGCGGGAGTGATGAATTTTTCGGCACGTTTTTGGGCTGCCGTGTCCTCATGCAGGTACTCCAAATTCTCGTAGCGGCGCACCAACTCCATATCGTATTCACCGTTGTGCCCCTTGGCGTATGGTTTCTGGATAGAACGTCCTAGTGGGGTGTAGTAGTGGGCAATGGTGATGCGGGCTGCCGAGCCGTCGGGGTAGTCGAACTGCTCTTGAATAAGCCCCTTGCCAAAGCTGCGGAGCCCCAATATTGTGGCTCGGTCGTTGTCCTGAAGAGCCCCTGAGAGCACCTCTGAGGCCGAGGCTGTCTGTGAGTCGATAAGTACCTCCAATTTTATATCTTGGTAAGCCCCAGCCCCATCGGCCACCTGTTCGCGGCGTGGGCTTTTGTCGCCTTCGGTGTATACTATCTTCTGTCCTCTGGACAGGAACTCATTGGCTATGGCCATGGCAGGTTCAAGGTATCCCCCGCCATTGCTACGCAAATCGAGTATCAACTTTTTCATCCCCTTGGCCTTGAGTTGCTGCATCGCGCTCTGGAATTCCCTGAAAGTGGGGGCTGCAAAACGGGCCAGTTTCATATAACCAATGTCATCGCGCAGCATAACGGCAGCCTCCACCGAGCGCATAGGTATCTGGTCGCGCACAACAGTAAAGGTAATCAAAGTGGAGTCCGAACCACGCTGAATCCCCAGTCGAACCGAGGTCCCCTTGGCCCCGCGCAGCTGTTTGACAATACCATCGCTGGGCAATTTGCGCCCGGCAACCAACGAGTCGTTGATGCGAATAATCTTGTCACCGCCCATAATACCCACCTTGGCACTTGGGCCACCGCTGATGACGTTGGTGATGGCCACCGTGTCGGTTAGCATATTGAACATCACCCCCACACCGTCGAACTTGCCTGCCAGGGGGTCGTTGGTGGCTGCCATCTCACTCTTGGGGATATAGCTTGAATGGGGGTCGAGTTCCGAGAGTAATAGAGGAACCAACATTTCGATAAGCGAATCCCGCTTGATGGGGTCGACATATTTTTGCTCCAGGAGCGACATGGTCATGAGCAGTTTATCGGACTCCATCTTCTGCTTGTATTGGCTCGAAAAAACCGACCTGTCCAAGAAAACACCCAACGCCGAGCCCACCAGTAGTGCCCCCAAGACAATGAGTGCCAGATTAATTGACAGTTTGTATCTATTCATAGTTTTAATTTTTGCATTATTCGGTACAAATTTAGTAATTTTGTACGACAAAACCCACGCTATGCCACCTAAAGTTTCTATTATCACCGTTGTGCGCAACGCTGCACAGGCGTTAAACTCTACTCTGGAGGCTCTTGTGGCCATGGATTACCCCAACAAGGAGATTATCCTCATCGATGGTCTCTCCACCGACCTCACGCCCGAGGTTATAAAACGGTACGCCCAACATATTTCGTATTGGGTCTCTGAAAAAGATTCGGGGCTCTACGATGCCATGAATAAGGGGATACAGGCCGCCACTGGCGACTATCTGTGGTTTATCAACGCGGGCGACAAACCCTATTCGCCACACACCCTCTCACTCATATTTGCCGCTGGGGAACCTCTGTATGATATATACTTCGGAGGGGCTCTGATTGTGGACGCCCAGGGTGCTCCACTGGGGCTTCGCCGCAAAGCCTTGCCACGGGAGCTCTCTTGGCGTAGCCTGCAATGGGGCATGGTGGTGTGCCACCAGTCGTTTTTGGTGAGCCGAGCCATCGCTCCTCGCTACGACCTGCACTATCGCTACGCCTCGGATATAGATTGGGTGATACGTTGCCTTAAGGCCTCGACCTCGACCCACAACACCCATCTTATTTTGAGCCAATTTGCCCAAGGGGGGCTGTCATCGGCCCACCGCGCCGAGAGCTGGCGGGAACGCTATGCCATCATGAGACACCATTACGGTCCTGCCCGTACAACTCTACTGCATCTGTGGTTTGTTCTGCGTGCCGCCTTGGAGCGTGGACAGGACTACCGCGCGCTACCCAAAGACCAGTTGTAGAGTTGCTCTATCTCTTGGGGCCAGCGCGACTCATCGGGGGTTTCCAGAATAAGCGGAATGTTGTCGAAGATGCTATTGCTTGCGATATACTCAAATACCGTGGTTCCCAATGTTCCCTGCCCTAGTGGGGCGTGGCGGTCGACGCGGCTACCAAAGGCCTTGAGGTCATCGTTGAGGTGCATTCCGCGCAGGTATTGGAGTCCCACCACAGAGTCTAACTCGGCAAAAGTCTTTTCGCAAGCCTCTGCGCTTTTAAGGTCGTAGCCAGCCGAATAGGCGTGGCAAGTGTCGATGCATATGCCAACGCGTCTCTTGTCGTCCACCCCGTCAATAATACGTCTTAGATGTTCAAAGCGGAAGCCGAGGTTACTGCCCTGCCCAGCGGTATTTTCGATGACGGCTGTGACGTTGGTGGTGGCACTCAGGGCTATGTTTATGGATTGGGCAATCAAATCCAGGCACTCCTGTTCGCCTATTTCGCCTAGGGTGCTACCAGGGTGGAAGTTCAGGCGGTCGAGGCCCAACTGTGAGCAACGGTACATCTCGTCGGTGAAGGCCTGTCGTGACTTCTCCAGTGCCTCGCTTTTGGGGTGGCCTAGGTTAATGAGGTAGCTATCGTGGGGCAGCACCTGTGCTTTGGTGAAGCCGTAGTGGTCCATTGCGGCTTTAAAGGCCGCAATGGTGGCCTCGCTTAGGGGGGCGGCCACCCATTGGCGTTGGTTTTTAGTGAACATAGCAAAGGCCTTGGCCCCTATGGCCTTGGCGTTGGCAGGGCTGTTTTCAACTCCGCCAGCTGCGCTGACGTGTGCTCCAAAATATTTCATCGTAGTTTTATTTTTCAACAAATTTACGATATTTTTTTTGATAGCCGAAAGACCAATACCTAAAGTCCCATCTGCTGAGTTTAGTTATTGCGCTGTATAATGGGACTACCACATATCTTTGGTGTCTAATTATTTGACATCACCGTCAAATAATTAGACACTATTTACAAACAGCAGAAACATAATATATTGATAATTAGTTAATTGCAAGTTTGGCACCTAATTTGCTGTGATAATTAGCAAAAAATTAAACTAATGAACACAATTTTCCGAAATTTCTACACCACCTTGCGTCGTTTTGCACTCTCCAGTACCCTTAATATCTTGGGGCTTGGGATGGCCTATGCCGCCTTTGTCATCATCATGATACAGGTCAACTACGAAAAATCTTTCGACAAATCTTACCCCAACTCCGAGCGTATTTTTCGTATGGAGGTATCCACTGATTTAACAGGCCAGGTTTTTGGACTCCCTCTCAGTCGTCCCCTCTTTGATGCCGTGGTGAATGGGATTCCGCAAATTGAATACGGGACCATTATCGACCTTGCCGCCTCATCTGTCTATTTAACAGTGGATAGAGGAACCTCTAAAGATGGGTTCAAGGAGTGCGTTACCCCAGTTTATTCGGACTATGCCAAGGTTTTTGGAATGCAATTTATTGAGGGAGGTTTTGGAGACATCAGCCTCAACACCAAGGTCATCATTCCCTTGTCAATGGCTCAAAAAATGTTTGGTCCTAATGGGCCTTACGTGGGGAAACTCATTATGATGGAGCAAAACAAACGTGGTAAAGGGCCTACTTCCATCGAAATCGAGGGCGTCTACCAAGATTTTCCAGCCAACTCCTCGCAAGCCAACATCATCTATACTCACATGACAGATAGAGATACAGATAATGTAACCGAATGGGGAAACTGGAACTATACTGCTTACCTCACTTTGTCATCCGCGGCTGATAAGGTACAGGTGAGTCAAGCATTAAATCAGAAATTAAGGGCATTGTCCGGGTATGGAAGTACAGTGCCTTTGGCCATTCGGCTCACCCCTATTGAGCAGATATACTACATAGAGGGTGTAGCCTATGACAACATAGCTGCAAAAGGGAAACGAGCTACAACTAATATTTTGATTGCCATTGCCTTTTTGGTTATCTTCATTGGGGCCATCAATTTTGTCAATTTTGCCACCTCACTCACCCCGCTTCGCATACGTAGTATCAACACTCAAAAGGTGTTGGGCTCTCAAAATTGGCTGCTTCGAGTAACTCTTGTTTTCGAGGCTGTTGGTATCTCTTTTTGCGCTTTTCTCTGTGGGGTTTTCTTTGTGGGGCTACTCGATGAAGTGGGTTTCTCTTCACTCATGCTGACCTCGGTGGCGGTGTTATCCAACATACCAATTATTGCTCTTACGGGGCTCATAGCTTTGGTTATAGGGGGTGTCTCGGGGCTCTATCCAGCCTTCTACTCCACCTCTTTTGTCCCTGCCCTAGTGCTTAAGGGGAACTTTGGAATGTCACCACGAGGCCGAGCATTGAGGATGGTATTGGTTGGCTTCCAATTTATCATCTCTACTGGACTCATCATTGGGGCCATATTTCTTCAGCTTCAGAATCGTTATATGCGCAATTACGACTTGGGTTACTCTATGGAGCAGGTGGCTATGGTGCAATTGAACCGAGATATGGCCAAAAAAGAGAATAAAAGCACCATCGTAAGTCGACTCATGTCCAACCCCATGATTAAGGATGTAGCTTTTGCTCAAACCCCCATTGGCACGCAAGATTTTTATATGAATTGGGGGCGTGAGATAAATGGTGGGAACATACATTTCGATTGTATTCCCGTGAGTTACAACTTTTGTCAAGTGATGGGTATCGACATAGTTCAGGGGCGCGATTTCCAGGCTAACGATGCCTTGATATACGGTGGCCGAATGATTTTCAACCAGCAAGCGCAAAAAAAGGCACCCATCCAAGTAGGTACCAGCGTTTGGGCGTACGACACCTTGGCTCAGGTGGTGGGTATAGCCCGCGATTTTAACTACAAATCGCTCCGTTTTGATATTGAGCCCATCGCACTCTATGTGGTAGATAATGGTCAGAATCTAGATGTGGCCTATATTAAAATTGTGGGTGATCCATACTCAGCCCAACAGCACATTAAGAGTGTTTTTGCCTCTGTCGACCCTCAATACCCCATTGGTATACAATTTGCCGACACTACCTTCAACACCCTTTACGAAAGAGAGCGCAAGACAACCACTATTATTACCATATTTTCGTTGCTCTCGGTGCTGATTTCGCTCTTTGGAGTCTTTGGTATTGTGGTTTTCGAGACACAGTATCGTCGTCGCGAAATAGGGTTGCGCAAGGTTTATGGCTCCACCGTGGGGCAGATTTTGGCGATGTTCTCGGCTCGCTTTGTGTGGATGGTCTTGGTTTGCTTTGTCCTCGCGGCCCCTTTGGCCTATATCGGAGTTGACCTTTGGCTCGAGAGTTTCGCCTACCGCACACCCATCCATTGGTGGGTCTTTTTGGTGGCCCTACTCATAGTGCTCTTTATCACCCTAGCCACTGTCATCATCCAATCCTACCGCTCAGCCACCGAAAACCCAGTTAAATCACTCAAGAAATAATTAATTACCAACTATAATGAACACAATTTTCCGAAATTTCTACACCACCTTGCGTCGTTTTGTACTCTCCAGCACCCTTAATATCTTGGGGCTTGGGGTGGCCTATGCCGCTTTTATGATTATTATTTTACAGGTCAACTATGAGTACTCCTATGACACCTGCTACGCCGACTCTGAGCGAATTTATCGTGTTGACATTGTTCAAAGCGATGGTAGTTACCAGGCTCCCTTGTCGCAGCCTATTGTCGACACTTATGGCCCAATGTCACCACTGGTTGAGAGCTACACAATCCTAATGCCCTCCTTTGGCAACAACTATGTAACTGTAGAGAATGCTGGTCAAAAGGTTGGCTTTACTGAGCACTCCTATTTGGTTTACCCTGGTTTTTGTCAGGTTTTTAGCCCCGTAATGATAGAGGGTAGTGCCGATGCGCTGCTCGAACCAACCAAGGTGCTCATCCCAGCCTCTATGGCCGAGCGGCTTTTTGGCTCTTGTACAGGTGTTTTGGGCTCTAAGCTCAACATAGGCATCGCTTTCAACCCTAACAAGGAGGGTGCCGATGGCGAAGATTTTGAGGTAGGGGGTGTCTACCAAGATTTTCCATCCAATGGGCAAATCCAGAACTACATCTTGCAGCCACTCCAACCCCGCATGGACCCTACCTCGTGGGGGTCTTGTAACTATTTTATGTACGTTAAGTTATGCGCCACAGCCGAACCCGAAGCGGTGTTGGCCGAGTGGAAACGGGGCTTCGATTTTGCCAGCCAAACCGCATGGGATGACAGTACACGTCTGGACCTGATACCAATACAAGAGCTATACTATGATGAAAGGAATAAGGCATTGATCGATTATGTAGCCACTGGTGACAGGTCAACAACCAATATTTTACTCTCTGTTGCCCTATTGATTATTGTGGTGGCAGCCATTAATTTTATCAATTTTTCGACCTCGATGGCCCCACTGCGTATGAAAAGTATCAATATCCAAAAGGTGTTGGGCTCCACCAACCCCATCTTGCGGCTTATGTTGGTGGCCGAAGCGGTTGGCATCTCAGTTTTGGCCTGCGTTTTGGGGCTCTTGATAGCCGACGTGCTCTCTTACACCCCCTTGAATTCTCTTATCTCTGGGGGTATCAATATGGAGGGTAACCTGGTGTTGGTTGGCTACACCGTGGCTATGTCCATTGTTGTGGGGATACTCTCAGGTCTCTACCCAGCCTTCTACACCACCAAATTTCCACCAGCCATGGTTCTCAAGGGCTCTTTTGCCATGTCCCCCAAGGGGCGAGTCTTGCGTATGGGGCTTATTGGTTTTCAGTTTGTGGTCTCCACTGGGCTCATCATCGGAGCCATCTTTCTTCAACTCCAGAACGACTACCTTCGTCATGCAAACACGGGTGTGGATATGGAACATACTGTAATTGTTACAATAGGGGGTTCGCTTTTAGACTCCAAGAGTTTTGAAAATCAGCTACGTAACTCCTCTCAAGTCACTGGTGTCGGCTTTGCTAACCAGCCCATTGGCACAGGCAATACACAACAGGGCTGGAGTGGAAGGATAGGCCAGCAAGATCAATACTACGATGCCATAGTAGTCTCGTGGCAGGTGCCCGAAGTTTTGGGCATTCACCTCAAAGGGGGACGCAACTTCACCCCCGAGGATGCCAATAAGAAGGATAACACATATATCTTCAATGAGACCGCCGCCCGCAAGTTTCTCATCACCCCTGGCGACAAGGTAGGTCGCTGGCACAACGACTCGTTACACTATTCTGATATTTGTGCCATATCCCAGGATTTTAACTATAAATCACTGCATAGTGTTATCTCGCCCGCTGCTCTGGTGGTCGAGGGTACGACTTCGTGGCACTCTACCATGTCAGTGCTCTACGTGGGCATCAAGGGTGACCCCTACACGGCCGTTGACCACATCAAGCGTGTGGCCGCCTCAGTCGATGCTGCCTATCCGCTTGATATACAGTTTTACGATACTGCCTTCAACGCCCTCTACCAAAAAGACCGACAGGCCACCTCGCTCATCACCCTATTCTCTATGCTGGCCATCATCATCTCCTTGGTAGGGGTCTTTGGCTTGGTGGTTTTCGAGACACAGTATCGTCGTCGCGAAATAGGGTTGCGCAAGGTCTATGGCTCCACCGTGGGGCAGATTTTGGCGATGTTCTCGGCTCGCTTTGTGTGGATGGTCTTGGTTTGCTTTGTCCTCGCGGCCCCTTTGGCCTATATCGGAGTTGACCTTTGGCTCGAGAGTTTTGTCTACCGCACACCAATCCATTGGTGGGTCTTTTTGGTGGCCCTGCTCATAGTACTCTCAATCACCCTAGCCACCGTCACCATCCAATCCTACCGCTCAGCCATCGAAAATCCAGTCAAATCTCTCAAAGGCGAATAGTTTTTGACTACTTCTGAATAATTATGTTACTGCGTTGGCCTTCGGTATTTTAGAAGCTCTATTTATAAAAAAGGCTGCCACTATTGGCAGCCCTACTTTACGATACTTACATCAGTAATTGATGTAAGTATCTGTTTTTATGGATATTGATAGAGATTAGCATTTATGGGTTTAGAGTGATTTAAACCTTGAGAGGGGAGCACTACTCTTATGTAGCCTCAGACGGTGGATTCTGGCCCACCAGATAGAGACCTATTACGAACGCTAAACTCTATTTTTTATGTTTACAATCAACATCAAAGGGAAAGCAAATCCCAAAGACCCGAAGATGGTCAAACTCGAAAAGTAGATGTACAATATGGTATTCCGAATCTGTATAATCTCCATTTATTGGCCGATGTGAGTATTACATACATTGATGCCACTGGTAAATCGCTCACTGAAATTAAGCCTCAACCCCTTGGTCAAAAGAGGTAAAAGGTATAACTCCACCATTTACTGCCAAAATGACCTTAACAGTCAAACGTAAAACAGACATAAAATACGACAAGAGTTATAAAATTGGTTCAGGATACTCTCTTTTCTACAAAAAAGGTTATGATTAGAGAATACTCTGTTTTAAACGGCTCTTCAGTAGGTAGTTCTACGTGTTTTCCTTTTAACACAATCGAAGCTAAGTTAACTAAATTAGAGGCGGCACCAAGCACCCACACCCTAGAAATACCAATTTTGAAATAGTTATATCCATATAAAAAGTCACTGCTGACCGACAAAATATTAGATAAAAAGATAGGGGATACTTCCCTGTAAAGCAGTAGTATTCCCAAATAGTTGTACATTTGTGGTCGGAAACAAACAAAAACTGACCAAATTATAGTTTAGTCGGTTAATAATGAATTT
>JAVVSB010000008.1:0-30445 GCA_036654415.1 Mucinivorans sp.
TTGCCCGTACACCGCATTTCGAGTGCGGCCCGATCGACCACTCTGGCATCTCTCCTAGGCGGTCGCAAAGGTAATACACCTTTTGCTATTTAGCAAATATTTTTTGTTTTGTGACGTGTTTTTTGTAAATTCGCAACGAGTTAGAGACCTGGCAAATCTCAAAACCGATACAATTATGAAAAACTTCTTCTGTTTTTGGGCCTGTATATGTATGTTTTCGGTTGAGAGCCACTCTCAAACACTATATGGCGAACCTGGTGGTGGTCACGAGCCGACTGTGCTTAAGGTCGACTCCGTGTTGGTGAGCCGTGCCGACACGCGGCGTGAACGTCGAGCAGCACGAGAGCGTCTTCGTGTCAAGGCTTTAGTGCGTCAAATGGTTGAGAACAAGAAATTTCAGTTTGAGATGGAGTCCTATGAATATAAGGGAACCCATCGTATTGTTGACCCTTTTAAGTGGAGGTTTAGGTGCTATGGTGACAATGCCACTGGTTATTTTGCCTTTTTTGGCGATATGGTGCCATCTAATGGTCGGAATATAAAGAAGATAGTTGGGCATTCTGAGGAGTTGGGTGCGCGCCACACAACAGATAGTATCGCCAGTTATGGAGCCAACTATTTTAGTGCCCGTGCCTGCGAAGTGGTCAATATTGAGGAACCCGAGATGTATATTCTCACTTTTGATGTTGTGGCCAAGCTACCTCGTTATGATGCTATTTTGGGCTGGTGCTACGACCATATTTTTCACTTTGCGCTCAACTACCTCACTGGTCGGATGCAGATGCAGGTTGTCTCTTGTGGGCGCAACGGAGCCTCCTATGTGGGTTATCTCAACACCCTTAGGTGATTACTCTTGTTGCAGTTTGTCCAACTCGCGTCGTTCGCGTTTTGTTGGGCGGCCTGCTCCTCTGTCGCGTAGTGCATAGGTGGTCATGGCGGCCATCTCTAATTTCTCAAGCTCCTGGGCTGGAGTTATATCGTCGATATATTGTGGTACCAGTTTTGCTCCTTGACGTTTGTCGATAAGCTCCTTTACTCGGTAGCTATATGTCACTGGCGGGCGGCGAATCTCAATCACATCACCCGTGGTAATCTCGCGTGAGGGCTTGATTTGCACCCCGCTTATACTTATCCGTCCTGAATGGATAGCCTCGGCCGCATCCGAACGTGTTTTGTAGAGTCTTACGCTCCACAAAAATTTATCAGCTCTTACTCCTGCCGACATATCTGTTGTGCAAAAAGTTGAATATCATCTTGTGTGGTGTCCCACGAACAGAGCCATCGCACTTCGCTTTTAGCCGAGTCCCATATGTAGAAAAAGTACTCCTTTTGCAGAGCCTCAATCTTGTCTGCTGGCAGCGTGGCCCAAACACCATTGGTTTGAACTTGTTGTGTCAAAGTGACATTACCCTCTATTTTTGAGGCCAATAGGGCAGCCATCTCATTGGAGTGGGTAGCCATTTTAAGCCATAATCCACCGTTTAGGTAGGCTGAGAATTGTGCCCCCACATAGCGCATCTTTGAGATGAGTTGTGCCGACTGTTTACGGAAATATTTGGCCTGTTCCATCAACTCTTTATTGAAGTAGAGTATAGCCTCGCCAAACATCATACCATTTTTGGTACCCCCAAAGCTCATCACGTCTACCCCCGAGCTCACGGTTGCTTGGCGCACCTGCTCTGGAGTGGTATAGCCTAGGTGGGACATGGCGTTGCCGTAGCGAGCCCCGTCCACATGTAGGTACATACGGTGAGAGTGTGCCAGGTCGGCCATTGCACGGATTTCGTCGATGGAGTATACTGTGCCCACCTCGGTTGGCTGTGAGATTGAGATTACTTGAGGCTGAGCGTGGTGTTCAAAGCCAAAATCGTGTAGATATGGGCGTACCAGCTCTGGCGTTAGTTTGCCATCTGTGGTGGTAACGGGGATTAACTTAACTAAGGCTAATCGCTCGGGTGCTCCGCACTCGTCCACATTGATATGTGCTCCTTGGGCGCACACCACCGAGCCAAACGAACTGCTCATAGACCTCAGGGCCACCACATTGGCTCCTGTGCCATTCACCACCATCATCGCATCAAAGCATCCTGTCCAGTTGCCAAGGGCATTTTTGGCGCGTGCGACCCATTCGTCATCTCCGTATGCTATACAGTGGCCAATATTAGCTTTTTGCAGAGCCTCCATAATTGTGGGGTGCACTCCGCTATGGTTGTCGCTCCCGAAACTTTTCATTAGCTATTTTTTTGTATTAAAGGTGTTCATAGTTCGCTCTATGCCCACCGTGGTAAATGAGAGCACAGCCTTGGCGGCCTGTTCGGTAACCAATGGTAGCTCTTTTTGCTCCTTCTCGTTCCATTTGCCCAGCACGTAGTCCACCTGAGCTCCCTTAGCAAAGTCGCCACCCACACCACAGCGCAGGCGGTTATAGTTTTGGTGGCCTAGTGTCTCGTTTATATTTTTGAGCCCGTTGTGCCCTCCATCGCTACCGCTTTTGCGGATACGTAGTGTGCCAAAGGGCAGGGCTATATCATCCACCACCACAAAGAGATTCTCGGGTTCAATCTTCTCTTTTTGCATCCAATATCGAACAGCGTTACCGCTTAGGTTCATATAGGTCGAAGGTTTGAGCAGCAATAGCTCACGCCCCTTGTAACGACCCTGATAAAGTGAGCCGTAACGCTCTGTTACAAAAACAGAATTGGATGCTCCAGCCAGTTGAGTGGCCAAAGCATCCAAAACTTCGAATCCTATATTGTGGCGTGTCATGGAGTATTCTGCCCCTATGTTCCCAAGCCCTACAATTAGGTATTTCATTATTTTCGATAGTTACTATTTTGCAGGTTCACCCGCAGCTGCAACTTCCGCATTGGCTGCTGTGTCGCGTGCCACACGTGTTGTGCGCACTGCACAGATGGCAGTGGTGGCTGGAGTTAAAATGGTGATACCCTCAAGGTTCAAATCACCCACAAAGATAGATTTACCCAAACCGAGTGACGTAACGTCAACATCTATTGAGTCTGGAAGATTTTTTTCCAAAGCCAACACACGCAATTTACGTTTAGACAGAGCTAGTTTACCACCCTGTTTTACACCTTCTGAATTTCCCAAAAGTGTTACAGGAAGGTCAATGGAGATAGCTTTATTAGCCAGCACACGGTAGAAGTCAATATGAATAGGTTCGTCGGTGATTGGGTGGAACTGAACGTCACGCATAACGGCCACCTCTTTTTTACCGTCAATATCCAAGTCGATAATGTAGGATTGAGGAGTGAAAAGAAGTTGTTTTAGGTCAACGTTCTTAATTGAAAAGTGAACTGTGTCGCCACCTCCGTAAACCACGCAAGGTACTGAACCTGCTACGCGTACCGCACGACTCTCTTTTTTGCCGAATTCCTGACGAGCAGCGGCCTGAATTGCTAAGTGTTTCATTGTTTTTTTGTTGTTTTTCTGATGGTGCTACTCAATCTATACACTATCGTACAGCTCCCATGACACCCAATTAGTCTACAAAGGTACGCATTATTTTCTTTTTAGCAAAATATCCATCCAAAGTTTTATCAGTGTGCGCATTCCGCTCGATGTAAAATACATTCCCACACCGCTAAGTCCTCCAAAAATCACCAGCGTGGCCACCCCCTGAACCATGATGCCCAACCACGATTCACCGCTGGGCATCCATTGAGCCTCGAGCATGAGTGGTGAGAGTGTCCAAGCTAGGGCGATGATGGTGGTATGTTTTAAAATTGTTAGCCAATATTCCGTTGATTTTTGGCCAAACCCATATCTGTAAAGATAGTATGGTTTCCAGAGTATGGCGAAGATGAATGTGCTAATGGCCGTGCCTCCCACAATGCCTATCAGGCCGTATTGCAACCCCACCACAATGGAGATTGTAAGGTTAAGTGCTGCCTCGCTCCACGCGGCCCATACATCTCCATATAGTCCATAGGCGTTGAGGTAGTACTGCTGGGTGTTGCGCACAAAATTAAAAAAGAGGACCATGGCCAACAAAAAAGTAACCTCTTTTGAAAGCACCACCCCTTCATCGCCAAGCCATAGTGGTATAAAGGGGCCGATAAGGTGGAAAAACCCAAAGGAGACCAGCCCCCCAATCCAGAAATAGAGGGCGTTGAATTGCCAAAAGACCTGTTTTATCTTGGCCTTGTCGCCTGCGGCCACCAAATTACCCACCGAGGCATAGGAGTTGTTGAGCGAGCCAGCAATCAGTTGCACCACGCGTTGCATAATCATGGTGTAGTTGGTGTAGTTGGTGACCCATGAAAACCCCATAATATTTTGAACCACAATAGGGTCGGAATTTATAAGTACAAATCCAGCTATTCGTTGACTAAAGAATTGTCGTATGTTTTTAAATATGCTGGGGTTATTTCGTGAGGCAATCTTGCCAAGGCAGTACGATGATTTGAGCCATGGGTACTCTTTGTTGATTTCGCGAGAGAGCCACACCGAAAAGACCACTCCAAAGACCACTTCAAGCAGCAGATAGCTTACCATGCCAGCCTCGAAATATTTCAAACACACCATCTGGAGTGTAATTTTGACAATCAGCGAGATGTTGAGTGTGCGCACGGCTATGTAGCCTTTTTGTCCAGCGTTGAGTAGATTTTGTTTGTAGTTGACAAGGTAGCTGAGCATGGTGGTGGCCATGAAGGTGTAGAAGGTCAGGTAGATGACCCATAATGGCAGCCCCGCCCCTGCGAAAATAATCGGAAAGAAACATGAAAACAGCAGCCCAACCGTCCCGATAAGTAACCCCACCCACCGAAAAATAAATCCGTATAGCGATACTATCTCGTTTATTTTTCGTTTATCGTCCTTGTGCAGTGGCAGATATAGTGCATTGGCTATGGCCACCGATATGCCCAATTCGGCCAGATTCAAAAAACCGATATAGCTCAGCATCGTGCCCGTGAGCCCCACCAAGTCCGAACCTAGGAAGTCGATAAAGACCCTTCTCGAGAAGAAGTTCACCAGCAACATCAACAGATAGAAGATGAGCGTCACGCGGGCATTTTTAATGCTATATTTTACTCTGCTTGATGGCATTTATGTTGTATAATTCGATTAACTTTTGGGCCAATATGGCACTGTCGAACCGCTCTTTTGCATATTTGCGTAGCTCACCCTCTGGGATGTCTTTCCCTCGCATGGCCATCATGGCTTGGGCCATCTCTTGTGGTTTATCCACCTCCACCAAGAGCCCCTGCTCAGAGGTGATAAACTCCTGAGGTGCTCCAGAGCGGGTGGCCACTACGGCCATGCCAGCGGCCAGAGCCTCCACCAGCACCACCCCAAAGGTCTCCACTCGGCTTGAACTTACAAAAAGTTGGTGCGAGCTCATGGCTTGGGCCACCTGTTCTCGTGTGAGCATTCCACTAAGGGTGATATGTTCATCCAAAGCTCTCTCTTTGACCATTGAGATTAGTTCATCGTGGAGTTCCCCCTTGCCGCCAATGGTCATCTCCGCTGAATCGTCTTTACCAAAGGCCAAATCAAAGGCCTCAATTAGTGTGTCGAACCCTTTGTTGTGATTTAAATTTCCAAGGGCCAAGATACGGAATTTATCGGTGGTCACCCGTGGGCGGTCAAAAAAAGCGGTGTCCACAAAGTTGGGCATAATCTCTATCTTTTGTCCACCACTATATGGACTCATGGCTACTCTCAGGGCCCCACTCACAGCCATTAGCCCTGTAGCTTGTGGTAGGGTGGCGGCAATTAGTTTTGCTTGCCATGGCGAAAAACTGTTTTGCAGAAAAGCCGAGGAGTGCTCGGTTATAAAGTAGGGTATACCGAACTTTTTGGACAGGTGGTGCGCCAAAACCCCGCCCCAAATGGTGCAGTGGGCATGAAGAATGTCGGGCCTGCCCTCAAGGGCCACGTATTGCCTAAAGAGACGCTCTCCAAGTAGAAGTAAACACTTGAGTCCCAGGGCTCTCTTTGGTGCTGTATTCCACCCCAGTTGGGTCAACTCCGCTATATTGTCTTCGTAGTTCCAAATGTATTGAAAGTGGTTGTTTTTAAGCCGTTTAAGTGTGATATGACGACTATCCTCGTCATTGTAATATATTGTACCCACCTTAGCTCCGCTTTTTTGTAAAGCCGTGGCCTGAGTTCTGAAAAATAGGCCTCTTAGTGGCTCTTTTTCAGTACGATAGAATGATGGCAGGATTAGGATATGCACTTTTTTGATGGTTTGGCGTTGCGACCACAAATATAATTATTATCTTTGTAAAAGTAATAGAAATAAAAATGAAGGAGTTAATAACTAAGTTTTTGCGTTTTGCGGTGGTTGGTACTTCGGGTACTGTGATTGATTTTGCTGTCACTGGCTTTCTGATGACTATGTTTGGTATGGGCCATTATCTGAGCCAAAGCATTTCGGATGTGGCTGATGAGGGTCACTTCAATACTATTTTTGTCATTTTGGTCATCAACGCCATCGGTTTTGTGGTGGCCGCTACATCGAACTATTTTTTCAATCGTGTTTGGACTTGGCATAGCAAAAACCCTGATATTCGTCAGGAGTATTCCAAATTTTTTGCTGTTTCGCTCATCGGCTTGGGTATCAATCTGGGGGTTATCTACCTTATGGAGAGCTTTTTTGGTTTTGATTTTGTCTTTATGGGTTATTTTATTTCGCGTTTTTGGGTCTCCAAGACCATTGCCACTGTGGTGGTTATGGTGTGGAATTTCTTAGCCAATAACTTCTATACTTTTGCCGCCAAGGCTAGTCGGAATTAGGAGATAGAGGCGGTTTATTTCGTACCTTTGTCCTCTTAAAAAATAAATTACAATCAGATGAAACGAGAAGTACGGGTGCGTTTTGCCCCTTCGCCCACGGGGGCATTACATATTGGTGGGGTGCGTACGGCGCTCTACAACTATCTTTTTGCGCGCCAGCATGGTGGCAAATTTTTGCTTCGTATCGAGGATACCGATTCAGGGCGTTTTGTTGAGGGGGCCGAAGAGTATATTATCGACAGCCTTCGTTGGTGTGGTATTGTAGTGGACGAGGGTGTTGGCGTTGGTGGGCCTCATGCCCCCTATCGCCAGAGCGAAAGGCGTGAAATATATCTTAAATATGCCCTTGAGCTTATTGACAAAGGTTATGCCTATTACGCCTTTGACACTCCCGAGCAGTTGGGGGAACTGAGGCAGCGTGACGAAAATTTTTCCTACAACTACACTGTGCGTGAGCAGTTGGCCACTTCGCTCAAATTCTCAGAAGAGGAGCTTTCACAACGTCTCTTGTCTGGACAGCAGTGGGTTATACGTTTCAAGATGCCACAGGATGAACTTATCGAGATGGACGATATTATCCGAGGCCATGTGGTGGTTAATAGTTCGACCTTGGACGACAAGGTGCTCTACAAGAGTTCCGACAGCCTACCCACCTACCATCTGGCCAATATTGTTGATGACCGTTTGATGGAGATTTCGCATGTTATCCGTGGTGAGGAGTGGTTGCCCTCTTTACCGCTACATTATATGCTCTACAAGGCTTTTGGCTGGAGTGCCGAGCAACCCGAGTTTGCCCACCTGCCTCTGCTTCTTAAACCCACGGGTAACGGCAAGTTAAGTAAGCGCGATGGGGATAAGTTGGGTTTCCCAGTTTTTCCGCTTGAGTGGCACCCCAAGGATGGTTCGGATGGTGCTCGTGGTTATCGTGAGGATGGTTACCTACCTGAGGCTTTTATTAATCTTTTGGTGCTTTTGGGATGGAATCCTGGCAACGACCACTCCGAGATACTCTCGATGGAGCAGATGATTGAGCTTTTCGATTTGAACAAGGTGAGTAAGAGTGGGGCCCGTTTCGACCCCGAGAAGGCCAAATTTTTCAATGCTCACTATATTCACCAGAGCTCCAATGAGCAATTAGCAGCCAGTTTTATGCCTCTGTTGCGCCAAAAGGGTGTCGAGGCCACCGAGCAGTATGTTACCCAGGTTGTGGCTCTGGTTAAGGATAGGGCCACTTTCCTTAGTGATTTTTGGGACCTTTCGCAATTCTATTTCCAGTCCCCTATGGAGTACGACCCCAAGGTGGTTAGCAAATTTTGGAAGGGCGACAACCCCGCCCACCTTATCGAGTTACGCGAACTCTTAGGCAGCACACAGAATTTTACGGCCGAGAATTTAGAGTCCGTGGCCAAGGAGTGGATAACCTCTCAATCGCTGGCCATGGGACAGGTGATGAACACCCTACGCTTGGCCATTGTTGGACGTAACGCTGGGGCTGGGATATTCCAAATCATAGAGCTCCTGGGGCGTGAACAGACCCTCCAGCGTATCGAGCATGCTCACAACGTATTAGGTTAAAACGGTTCACCTTGGTTAAAAACTTCAGGGGGGCACTTATTTTGAAAATAAGTGCCCCCCCTTAAGTTATACGTCATGAAAAAGGCCATAACCATATTGTATAGGCCCAAAGGTCTAAAAAATTGGTCTAAACAAGCGAAATATTTTTCTGTTCCATCATCTTGCGCAGGTTTATAAGCGCGTAACGCATACGCCCCAGTGCGGTGTTGATGCTCACCCCAGTTTGTTGTGCTATCTCTTTGAAACTAAGGTCCATAAAGTGGCGCATTAATACCACCTCGCGCTGCTCCTGAGGCAACATATCCACCAGGGAGCGTATCTGTTGGGCCGTCTGCTCGCGCACCAGGACATCCTCAGCGTTATCGGTGCTAAGTTCAGAACGCGAGAGGATATCGTAACCCACGTCATCGTTGGTTATCATCTGCACCCCCTTACCAGAACGGAAATGGTCAATCACCTGGTTATGAGCAATACGTAAAGCCCATGAGATAAACTTGCCGTTGTCGGCATACTTTCCTTTGTCCAGGCTGGTCATAATTTTAATAAAGGTCTCTTGCGTAATATCATCGGCTAATGATGGGTCTTTGACCATCATCAGCACGTAGTTATATACGCGCGCCTTGTGACGCTTAAGAAGTGGATTGATAGTTTGTTTGTCCCCTTGAATATAGGACATGAGCAACTCTGAGTCGCTGCGAATTTCATTTTTCATACTGAACCTCCTACTCTTGTCTTAAATACTTAGCACAATTACTTCCCTGTCAAAAGAACAGAGAATAACCATTAAACCAGGCATTTAGGGATTATTAATTAGTTTTGTGGAGTAGAGTTGTATCTATGGGCAGTATGTTTTTGTTCGACAAATGTAATAACATTATTTGATATATACAACAAATATACCAAAAGTGCCTTAACTGACACTTTGTCAGCTAAGGCACTTCTTTTGTCAGTAGAGTGACGGTTACTCTTGCTCTTGGGCGTCATCCATAAGGTCTGACACCAAGATACGGCCGCAATATTCACACACAATAATTTTTTTGCTCTGGCGAATATCTAGCTGACGCTGTGGTGGAATACGGTTAAAGCACCCTCCGCAGGCATCTCTTTTGACCGTCACCACTGCCAGCCCATTGCGCATATTGCTACGTAGACGGTGGTAGGCATCCAGCAGACGGCTGTCTATCTTAATGGCCTCTTGGTCGGCCGAAGCCTGAAGACTAGCTATTTCGGCTTCTGTTTCGGCCTCAATCGAGGCTAGTTCTTCGCGCTTGTGGCCCAAGTCGATACGGCGACCTGCCAGTTCCTCTTTTATCTCTTCGATAAGTTTCTTCTTTAGTTTGGAGTCGGCCGAAAACTCTTTGATGTTTTTTTCGCAAAGCTCTATTTCCAACTTCTGGAACTCAACCTCTTTGCCCAGGGATTCAAATTCACGATTGTTACGCACTGCTTTTTGCTGCTCTTCGTACTTGACGATAAGTGCTTTGGCGTTCTCTATATCCTCTTTCTTACCACGAGAGTTGCGCGACATCTCCTCGATTTCGCCCTGTAATTTACTGATACGGCTCTCCAACCCAGAGGCTATATCCTCCAAATCTGTCACCTCAAGCGGAAGTTCACCTTTTATGTGGTTAATGCTATCAATCTTGCTGTCAAGACATTGAAGTCTGTATAGAGCTTCGATTTTCTGTTCGGTCGACAAATCCAAATTTTCCATTTTATTTCGGTTATGTTGTTTTAATCTATTTCTACGGGATTACTGTTAAAGTAATGGAGGACAAAGGTAGGAAATTTTTCTCTGATTTTTTGCGCCATTATCTCCATAAATTGTTTTTCGCTCTCATAATGGCCCACATCAAAAACAGTTATGCGCCCTAAAGCCTCCACCATTACGTTATGTTTTACGTCTCCTGTTACCAAGGCATCGGCCCCCAAGTCTACCGCTTGCTCCAAAAACGAGCCCCCGCTGCCACCGCACAGAGCTACCTTTCGTATAGTGGGCCCGCAAGGGAGGCTATGTCTTACATATGGTATGTCGAAAATTTCTTTTAAAAAATTATTGAATTGCCCCATACTCATCTCACTGTTGAGTAACCCCACGCGTCCCATATCCCCTAGTGGTTCCACTTGAGTCAGGGCTAAACGGCTAGCCAACCAGCAGTTTATGCCTCCCACGGCCGAGTCGGTAGCCGTGTGCGAGCTGTAGATAGAGATACCCTCTCGCGCTGCCAGCAAAATAGTACGCCCCAGGGAGCTCTGCTCCGTTATTGATTTCAAAGGGTCAAAGATAAGTGGATGGTGTGAAATCACTAGTCCCACTCCCAGGATAGAGGCCTGTTTTATAGCTTGTTCCGATGCATCCAAGGTCAGCAGAGCCCCATGCACTTTCTGTCTGTCAGAGCCCACTTGTAGAGCGCAGTTGTCCCAACTCTGTTGTAGGGAGAGTGGAGCAAAGGCTTCGATACAGTCGGTTATCTCTTTTACGGTGGTCATTATTGGTCAAAAAGCGAAAGTTCAATATAGCGCGGCTTTTGCTCCTGTTCATTTTGAGGAGCCTCTGCCTCGGGGTTGTCTTGGATTATTAGTGTCTTTTTGGATTTTTCGGTAACCTCATGCTCTGTCGATTCTATCTCCTGACGGATACTCACGAGTTGCGCGCGGACTGCTTGGAGCAAATCCACAATACCGACCTCGCGGCGCAAAGCAACACGGCGATTCTCCATAAACTGGTTGGCTCCAGCAATAGTCATGCCCCGCTCCTTGAGCAGATGGTAGATGATTTTAAGATTTTCCACATCCTCTGGTGTGAAGAGACGGTTACCTTTGGCGTTTTTTTTGGGTTTGAGTATCTTAAAACTCTTCTCCCAAAAGCGCACAGTAGTGGCGGGTAGGTCGAACATCTCGCAAACCTGCCCCATGGGATAGAGTATTTGCTTTTGTGGTGAGGTTTTTTTTGCCACTTCTTACTATGTATGTGCTAATTTGCCTACGAAGGTATAGTTTTTTTACTATCTTTGCAAATTATTAGAATGAAAATTTTAGCAACCATAAGTGGAGAGGTTCGCTCGGGGAGGGCCTTGGGGCGGGAGTTGGGTTTCCCGACTCTGAATCTTGCCATTGGGGAGTTTGCGCTTAGTCGTGGGGTCTATCTGGGACGGGCTTTGGGCTCTTATGCGCTGGTTAATGTTGGGGTTAGCCCCACAGTCACTGACCAAAATATTTTGCGTGCCGAGGTTCACTTGCTACATTGGCAGGCCGTGTCGCTCGATTTTTTGAGTGTAGAGTTGCTCGAATTTATTAGGCCTGAACGACGTTTTGACTCCTTGGAGCAACTTAGGCAAGCCATGGAAAAAGATAAACAAATAACAGAGATAATGATTCATAACGATTACAAAGTAGCCGACCTGGCCCTTGCGGATTTTGGTCGTCGCGAAATTCAAATTGCCCAGACCGAGATGCCAGGGCTTATGGCCCTACGTGCCAAGTATAAAGGGCAAAAACCACTCGATGGTGCTCGTATTATGGGTTCTCTCCATATGACCATCCAGACGGCTGTGCTTATCGAGACCTTGGTGGAGTTGGGGGCTCAGGTGCGTTGGTGTTCATGTAATATATTTTCAACTCAGGACCACGCTGCTGCCGCCATTGCTGCTGCGGGAGTGCCAGTCTTTGCCTGGAAGGGTGAATCTTTGGAGCAATATTGGTGGTGTACGGCTCAGGCTTTGAGTTTTCCTGGTGGACAGGGACCTCAGCTCATTGTGGACGATGGTGGCGATGCCACGCTTCTCATCCACAAGGGTTTCAAGGCCGAAAAAGATGCCACAACACTGGATTACACCGCTGACAACACCGAGGAAAATGTTATATTGGAGCTTTTACGTGAAACATTAAAAACCAATCCTGACAAGTGGCACAGTCTGGTTGAGCAGTGGCGCGGGGTATCCGAAGAGACCACCACTGGTGTACACCGCCTCTATCAGATGATGGAGCGTGGCGAGCTGTTGGTTCCTGCCATTAATGTCAACGACTCGGTGACCAAGAGTAAGTTCGACAATCTTTATGGCTGTCGCGAATCGTTGGCCGATGGCATCAAACGTGCCACTGACGTGATGATTGCTGGTAAGGTAGTTGTCATTTGTGGTTATGGTGATGTGGGCAAGGGTTGTGCAGCCTCGATGAGGAGCTATGGAGCTCGCGTTATCGTCACTGAAATAGACCCTATTTGCGCGCTTCAGGCTGCCATGGAGGGTTTCGAGGTCAAGACTGTGGAGCAGGCTCTGGACGAGGGCAATATCTTTGTCACCTGCACCGGGAATCGTGATATTATTACTCTGGAGCATATGTTGGGTATGCGCGACCAGGCCATTGTATGCAATATAGGCCATTTCGACAACGAGATTCAGATGGACCGTTTGGCTGCCCATGGGGCCCTTCGTACTCAAATCAAGCCTCAGGTCGATAAGTACACTTTTGCCGATGGCCATTCCATCTTTATTTTGGCCGAGGGGCGTTTGGTTAATTTGGGTTGTGCCACTGGCCATCCAAGTTTTGTAATGAGCAATAGCTTCACCAACCAAACATTGGCCCAGATTGACCTTTGGCAGAAAGATTACAAGGTGGGTGTCTATTGCCTACCCAAGGAGCTTGACGAGGAGGTGGCTCGGCTGCACTTGGGTAAGTTGGGGGTTGGTCTTACAACTTTAACCTCGGCCCAGGCTGATTATTTGGGTGTCAAGGTTCAAGGACCATATAAAGCTGAGATTTACCGCTACTAAGCCAGCTTACGATGCAGGGACTTTGGGCGATACTACTATTGGTTGTCTCCAATACTTTTATGACTTTTGCTTGGTATGGTCAACTCAAATTTAGTTGGTTTGTGGGCAAGCCATTGGTGTTGATTATTTTGGTGAGTTGGATGATTGCTTTGGCCGAGTACTCTTTCATGATTCCGGCCAATCGTTTGGGTTACCAAGGTACGGGCGGTCCCTTTTCTCTGCTGCAACTCAAGGTTATTCAGGAGGTTGTCACCTTGGTGGTTTTTGTGGTCTTTTCCACACTCTTTTTTCGGAGCGAACCAATACGACTCAACCATCTTTATGGTGCAATATTTTTAATTTTGGCAGTCTATTTTATTTTTAAGAAATAAGTGATATGAAGAAAATAAGTGATATGAAGAATCTGTTTTTGTGTTTTTTGGCTATTATTTTGTTGGCAGGTTGTCGCGAGAGTTACAATATGGCTCGTGTTGAAGGCTGTTTTCACGGTATCTCTGGACAGATGGTCTTCCTTGAGGAGCTCTCTCCTGTGGGTTCTCGTATTGTGGATTCAATCAAGACCTCTGCCAATGGCTCTTTTGTTTTTAAGCTAGCCATGGCTGGTAATTACCCCTCGTTCTACAACTTGCGTTTGGGTTCCGACTTTGTGCCCCTATTAGTCTCTGGTGGCGAGACTGTCGATGTGGATGCCATAGGTAACATTTACTACAACTACCAGGTTAGTGGTTCTGAAGGGTCGGCCTTGGTGCGCCAATTTAAGGAACAGACCACCCATGCCTCGCGCCGTATGGACTCCCTGATGACCCTCTATCAGGGGGCTGCCACTGACGAGCAAATTCAGGATTTGGGGCGCGAATATGGCCAAACTTATATTGATTTTAAACGTAATGCCATCACCTTTATCACTCACAATTGCACTTCATTGGCTTCGTTATTGCCACTGTATCAACCAATGATGGGTGGAAAATTTATTTTTGACGAGCCTCAGGATATAGTCTACTACCGTATGGTTGGCGATTCGCTCAAGACCCGTTATCCACTTTCGCCTTATGTTCGTTCGTTGGTGGCCGACATCGATAGGGTTAATAATGCTTTTGCCATGGATTCTATGGTCACTTTAGGTATGGAAAACAAGGCTGACTTCCCCGACATTCGCATGAGTGATATTGCTGGTCAGAGCCATTCGCTCTCTGGACTCAAAGGCAAGGTAATTCTACTCGATTTTTCAGCCTCCACCACTCCAGAGCTCAAGATTTTAAATCGTGAATTGGTCGATACTTACCATAAATATGCTGGTGCAGGTTTTGAGATTTTTCAAGTCTCCTTGGACAAAGATAAGGCCGAGTGGATACGTTCCACTTCGGAGCAGAAGTTGCCATGGATTGTGGTTTGCGACTTAATGGGGGCCGACTCTCCTGCAGTCAAGAACTATAACCTTCAGACCATCCCTGCCAACTTCCTTATCGACAAACAGGGGGTCATTGTGGGGCGTAATCTACGTGGCGAGAAGTTGGAGCGTGAACTTGCTAAGCTACTTGATAAATAGTGATTTACTTTGCCTCCGACACCCATCTTGGGCTCAACTACGGAGCTTTTACTCCACGGGAGCGGGAGCTCTACTTTGTGGAGTGGCTTCGCGGAATTGAACCCACGTGCGAGGTCCTGTTTTTAGTGGGTGATATTTTTGATTTTTGGTTTGAATACAAACGGGTTATCCCAAAAGGTTTTACCCGCCTTTTTGGTCAGCTTTCGGCTATGAGTGACCGTGGGATTGTGATTCATTTTTTTGCTGGTAACCACGACCAGTGGGTTGAAGACTATTTTACCAAAGAGATAGGTGTCAAGGTCTACACTCAGCCCACGCTTTTTGAGCTTCAGGGGCGTAAAGTGCTTGTGGCTCATGGTGATGCCTTGGGTAAGAGCGATTTTTGGGGTGTGATGCTTGGCAAACTTTTTCGCAGTGGCACAGCTCGGTGGCTTTTTCAACGTTGCCTGCATCCCGATATGGCCCTGCGCTTTGGTTACTGGTGGTCAGGTCACAACCGCTTGTCGCGCGGCAATATAGGCCACTCTTTCCGTGGTCAGACCGAACCATTAGTTCGTTGGGCTCAGGCCGAGCAAGATGGGAGCATAGATTATTTTGTCTTTGGTCACCTCCATACCCCTACTATTTTCGCGTTATCTCATGGGCAGGTAGTGGTTTTGGGCGAATGGGTTGTTAACCCCACCTATGCAGTTATGGATGGTGGACAAATCGAGCTAATTAAAATATAATAGCCACAAAATACGTTCTAATGTCATGATGAGGCGAATAATTATGGCCTTTGTTGGGTTGGCTCTAATTGGGTGCAGCCAGGGGCAACCTAAAAAAATAGTTATGAAAAGCAATTTAACTCCCGCTGAATACCATGTTATTGTGGAAAAAGGGACCGAAAAGCCCTACACTGGTGAGTATAATGATAACAAAAGTGCTGGAACCTACACTTGTCGGCAGTGTGGGGCGGCCCTTTACCGCTCCGAGAGTAAATTTGAGTCGGGCTGTGGATGGCCCAGTTTTGATGACGAGCTTGTGGGTGCCATAATCCACACCCCCGATGCTGATGGTCGTCGTACTGAAATCACCTGCAAGGCCTGCGGAGGCCATCTGGGGCATGTGTTTGTGGGTGAGCAGCTTACTCCCAAGAATACGCGTCACTGTGTCAACTCTATTTCGATGCGTTTTACCCCAGATAGTGCAACTCAAACGGCCGTGTTTGCTGGTGGTTGCTTTTGGGGTGTGGAGCATCTTCTGCAACAACAATTGGGGGTGTTGACCGTCCAGAGCGGCTACACTGGGGGGCAGACCAAGTCGCCAACTTATGAACAGGTTTGTAGTGGTACGACGGGCCATTTCGAGGCCGTTGAGGTCCGCTTCGACCCAACAAAGGTCTCCTACGAAGAGCTCACAAAACTATTTTTCGAGATTCACGACCCCACACAGGCTGATGGTCAGGGTCCTGACAAGGGGCAGCAGTACCATTCAGCCATCTTTTTTAGTTCGCCCGAACAACAGGCCGTGGCAGACTCTTTGACCCAGCTGCTTAAAAGTAAGGGTCTAAACATTGCCACATGCATATTGCCACTCACCAAATTCTATCCCGCTGAAGCCTATCACCAAGACTATTACCAGCGAAAGGGGAGTGAGCCCTATTGTCATGCCCGTGTAAAGAGATTTTAGAGTTATTAAAGAAGAGAATTTTGCGTGGCATTATTCTCTTTTTTTTGGAAAAGATGATATTTTTTCGTAACATTGTAACATTAATATTTAAATTGATTGTCATGAGGCGTTTGACTATTTGTATGTTATTGCTCACTGTTGTAGCCCAGGCTCAGCCCAGCGATACTCATCCGTTATTTATCACCGATATGGCCCCTGTTGGTCAAGATATGGTGGTGCTTAGCCGTGGACTTAATCAGGTTCAGTTGCGCTCGGTAGAAGATTTTACTAAGGTTGGTCGCCATTGGCCACTTATTCAACCCACTGCTGTGGCGGTCAAAGGGTCGACGGCTTACGTAACTGGTGCCAATAATAAGTTGTTTGTGGTGGACCTCGGTAGTGATGCCGCTCCCCGTGCTATTACTGTTGGCTCTGGTGCCATAAGCCCAGTTTTAAGTGGAGATAAAGTATTGGTTCTTAATCAATTTTCGGATAATGTAATGGAGGTTGACCCCGCCACAGGCACAGTACTACGTACCGTTAAAGTGCTGCGCGAGCCTAAAGGTGCAGTGCTTTCTAAGGATGGAAAACAACTTTTTGTCACCAATTTTTTGCCGGCTCAGCGCGCTGATGTAGACTATGTTGCCGCTGAGGTCTCTATTGTCAATATGAAAGATTTTACGGTGACCAAAAACATAAAGTTGGCCAATGGTAGTAATGCCGTTCGTGGTATTGCCCTCTCCGAGGATGGCCGTTACGTCTTTGTTTCGCATAATCTTGGACGGTTTACGGTTCCAACCACTCAGCTTCAACAGGGGTGGATGAATACCTCGGCCATGAGCGTGATTGATGCTCAGGGTCTCAGTTATGTGGGTACGGTGGTTCTCGACGAGCCTGACCGTGGGGCGGCTGGAATTTGGGGCATCAAGTGCGTGGGTGGTAATATCTACGTCACTCACAGTGGCACGCACGACCTTTCGGTGATTCCCTATCAACCTTTTATTGACAAATTAGTTGGTTACAAGGGTGATATCACCACTTTGGACTACGATTTACGTTTTATGTATGGTATGCGTGAGAGGTTACATCTCGAGGGCAACGGTCCCCGGGCAATGGCTGCGGTTGGAGGTAAACTTTTTGTGCCAACCTATTTCTCGGATGATTTGAATGTGGTTGATATTAGTGATAATACCGTGAGTGATATTAAGTTAGTTCCATCTCGTGTCGAGACTCCAGTTCAGCAGGGCGAGCGTATGTTCAACGATGCCACCTTCTGTTTTCAGAATTGGCAATCCTGTAATGGTTGCCATCCAGGTGATGCTCGTTCCGATGGCATGAATTGGGATTTGCAGAATGATGGTATTGGCAACTCCAAGAATTGCAAGAGTTTGCTCTATTCTATTCAGACCGCTCCATGTATGATTAGTGGCATTCGTGCCACGGGTGAGTTGGCCAATCGCAAGGGCTTTACTCATATTCAGTTCTACGACATTGCCGAAGATAAAGCCCTTGCTGTGGATGCCTATATTAAGAGTTTAGAGGCCCTTCCAAGTCCATATTTGGTTGAGGGGCGTCTTAGCGAGAAGGCCGAAGCGGGGCGTAAAGTGTTTGAAAAGTTGGGTTGTGCCGAGTGCCATTCTGGCCCATATTTTACTGATTTAAAGATGCACCGCATTGGCGAAAATATCGAGTTCGAGGCTGGTTGGGACACCCCTACACTGCGTGAGGTGTGGCGTACTGCACCATATCTGTTCGATGGTCGGGCGGCCACCATGCGCGAGGTTTTTGAACTCTATAAACACGGTGTCGACAAAAAACTACCCGCTCGAGAGTTGGATGCCCTGACTGAATATGTACTTTCGCTTTAGAGAAGATAAAGGGGGTGATTTTGTTAATTTCGTTAAAAAGTTATAACTTTACCCCTCCTTAAAAAATATGGCTTACGTAAATTATAGTATATATACGACCTGGCAAGAGGTCTTTGTCGAAGCAGTTCGTGATTTGTTGCGACAGATTCCTGCTGAGCAGACTCCTCTGCGCCTTGTTTTTTTTGGTTCGCCGCATAACAATGTTGAGTATATTGCTCAACGAGGCATGATACTGGGGATTTTGGAGCAGTGGTTTGGCTACTATCGTATGCCGTTACTGAGTTATGTGGCTCAGCCTCCTTTGGGTGCCACACTCTCTTTGGAGGTCCAGAGTGTTGACAATGAGCTGTATTCATTGGCCAGTTATAAGACTTTTGAGGGCTACCGTTATTTGGTAATTCAGCCTTTGGGCAAGAAGATGATACTCACCGAGGGGATTTTGCCCACCAATATCGATGCCTCTATTATGGTGCAGTCGCAACAGGTACTCTCGATTATTGGACAGATATTGAACACTGAGGGGATGTCTATCAACAGTATACATCGTCAGTGGAACTATATCGAACTAATTACTAAGCAGACTTCTGGTAAGCAAAATTATCAGGAGTTCAACGATGCTCGTTCGGCATTTTACTCGGCCTCGGATTGGGCTAGTGGTTATCCAGCCGCCACGGGTATCGGGACTAATTGTGGGGGGATAATGGTTGAGATTGATGCTGCACAACTTAGTGTAAATGATTTAGTTGTGGCCTTAGATAATGAGCTTCAGGTGGCCGCCCACGCATACTCTACGGATGTATTGCTGGGCGAAAAAAGTTGCAAGACCACCCCTAAGTTCGAGCGTGCCAAGGCTGTGGTCTACGGCTCTACTTTTGGCCATAAGGAGGCCAAAATTTATATCTCGGGCACGGCAGCCATCCGAGGGGAGGAGTCGCTTACCGATGTGGGTATCGAACGCCAGACCAAAATAACGCTCGAAAATATTGAGTTCTTAATTTCGATTCAAAATCTTAAGCGTGCGGGTGTGGAGCTTCCACGCGGTGGGCGTATCGAGCTTTTTAGGGTCTACCTCAAACATGCCGAGCACTATGATGTCGTGCATGCCATTATTGCGAAGGCTTATCCTACGGTGCCTGCGCTCTATGTGGTCACGGACGTGTGTCGCGATGAGCTTTTGATTGAGATTGAGGGTACGGCAGTGGCAAATTAATAAAATAACATATAAAAACATAACAAAAAACAATTAAAAACAAAAAATGAAACAAATTTTAACTCTGGCCGTCATTTCATTGATGGCAGTGGGTTGTTGCGGCAGCCCTAAAACGGCACAAACTAAAACAGATTCAACAACAATGACACAAAAAGCTCCATTCCAGACAAAGTACACCAACGCAGACTACTATAAGGACGGCGTTTTCCAGGTAGATGTAGCCAAAAAGGCTTACTTGGAGATGTTCCAGCATTTCAACTACCCAATGACTCCATTTTTGGAGGCCAACTGGTGGGTTGCAGATTTTGGCCTTGGCGATTTTGAAAATTGCGGTATGGGCGGTGTATTTTATGTCAATGACTCGGTGAACGGTTATTTCGCTCACGACATTTACCTGCTTCCTGGCCAGATGATACCTGAGCACAAGCATGTTAAGACCAAATTCCCAGCCAAAGTAGAAAGTTGGATGGTACGCGAAGGTTGGGCCTACAACTTCTCTGAGATTGGTGAACCTACCGAAGGCTACGAGGCTTTGATTGCTCAATCTCAGAAGGCAACCACAGTATCTAAGAACTTTGTAAAACAAGAGCAGGGTGCAATTGTAAACTTGGCCGATAAGGGCGTTGGTACCTTCCACTTCCTCAAGGGCGGTGATGGTGGAGCCATTGTTCACGAATGGGCCAACTATCATGACGGTACTGGTCTTCGCTTCTCGAACACCAAAAGCGTAATGTAATTTTTTAATTTAAGTTAGGGGGCTAGTGGTTATACAAATAACTCCTAGCCCTTTTTGTATGCGGTAAAATCGGTTTATGGTCCGTTTTTGCGGCCGATGGAGACGATTTGTTTTAGCTCCCATGACTACTTTTTAACAGACGTAAAATTAGATAATTATGGCCTTTGTGGTGGTCTTGAAGTGAGTGTTGTTATTTCCATGTTTTTTTATTGAATTTTGAATAAATTAAAATTATTCGTATATTGCGACTGTGTTTCGAGATATGCCAAGACGCAATAATATTTATTTATAAATAAAAAACCGATATAATAACACTATGAGAACTTTTGACCACGTTGGTATTCCAACTACAGAACCCAAAGAGGGCGAGATGTATAACCCGGGGATGAAACTTTTTTTAACCGATTACAGCAAGTGTCCCAATCGTATTGAGTGGCTACGTTTCGATAGCGACAGCTGGATGCCTAAATTGATTCAGACCATGACCCATATTGCCTGGCAGGTGACTGACCCCAAGGCCGAAATGGTGGGTAAAAAAGTGTTACTTGAGCCAACTGACCTTGGTGGTGGCCATTGGTTGGCCTTTGTGCAGGAGGGTGACATTGCCGTTGAGCTGTTGTGGACAGAGTAATCATATAAAACATACAAAATAATGAAGACTAAATTTATCAATCAGACACAAGATATAACCTCCGAGCTGTTGGATGGTTACGTTATGGCTTTCAAAGACCGTGTGGCTTTGGGTGGCGAAAATATTGTTGTACGTAAGTGTGCCAAATCGCAAGACAAGGTTGCTCTTGTGGCCTTTGGAGGTAGTGGTCACGAGCCTGCCGTAAGCGGCTTTGTTGGCCAGGGGATGTTGGACTGTTCGGTAGTTGGCGATATTTTTGCCGCTCCTGGGGCTCAGCGCCTCTTCCAAGGGTTACAGCTCATGAAGCGCGAGGCTGGTATTCTTCTTTTGGTGCTCAACCACTCTGGTGATGTGATGAGTGGCAATATGGCTAAGATGTTGGCTCAGCGTGCTGGTATTAAGGTGGTTTCAATAATGACTCATGATGATATTTCGGCAGGGTTGGATGCTGCTGACGACGACCGTCGCGGGTTGGCTGGTGCTGTGGTGATGTACAAAGTCTTGGGAGCCGCAGCCGAACAGGGCAAGTCGCTCGATGAGTTGGTCGAGATTGGCGAGCGGTTGAATAAAAACATTGCTACCTTGGCTGTTGCTATGCGTAGCTGCACCCACCCCCAAAATGGGGCTACTATCACCTCTCTGCCCGAGGGCATTATGGAGATTGGCATGGGGCAACATGGCGAGGCTGGTGCTGGCGGAACTCAACCTTTGGTTTCGGCCGATGCCACAGCTGAATTTATGGTGTCTATGTTGATGAAAAAGTTGGATGTCAGGGCTGATGAAAAGGTGGTGCTTTACATTAATGGTGTGGGTAGTTCAACTCTCATGGAGCTTTTGATAATTTATCGTGCGGCAGCCAAACAGCTCGAATCAGCTGGTGCTCAGATTGTTGATGGTTTTGCAGGTGAGATGCTTACGGTTCAGGAACAGGCTGGTTTCCAGATGATTCTGGCCAAAGTAGATGCTGACCATGCCGATTATATTAAGAATTGCCCATCGAATGCCCCTTACTGGACACGTCAATAAAAAATCTAACAATGAATACACTCTCAATTGCTGATTTTCAGCGTATGATTGCCCTGGCGGGTAAAAATATCTCTTCCCGTGCCGAAGAGTTTTCTCAGTTGGATGCCGCTCTTGGCGATGGTGACCACGGTGAGGCTATCGAAACAGCTTTTAATGTGATTGTTGCAGCCAGTCGTAATGGTGGCGACTTTAAAACCATGTTGAATGACATGGGCTTTGGGGTGATGCTCGAAACTAGTGGCTCCACCTCCACCCTTTTGGGGGCTTTTCTGTTGGGGATGTCCGACAATGCTCCTGCCGCTGAGCAGGTTAATGCTGCTGAGCTTAAAAAGATATTCCGTGGGGGGTTAAGTGGAGTCCAAAAAAACACTAAAGCCGCTCGTGGCGACAAAACCATGATGGACTCTCTTATTCCTGCTGTCGAGGCTATCGAGGCCTGTTCTTCTGACGATGTCAAAGTGGTTCTGGTTCACGGGGCAACAGCTGCTTTGGCTGGTGTGGCCGACACGGTGAATATGAAGGCTAACTTTGGGCGGGCTCGTAACTTGGGCGATAAGACCATCGGCCATGCCGATGCTGGTGCAACTTCATGGGCCTCGATTTTCGAGTCTTTTGCTGCGGCACTTTAATAATGGGACTTCTAACAATTATATTTTAGAAGTCAAAATATGTAATTACTGATAAAAAAATAAAAAAATGGCAGACATGGATGGAATCCTTGCAAACAAGGATAAAGATTATGGAATTGGTATTCCAGTAGAAAAGAAATCATATTTTTTGAAAGGTGTTGAAGGTTGCGATTGGGGTATTAAAGACCGCATGAGCCGCATTTTTCGCCCCTCTACAGGCCGCACGGTGATGTTGGCCTTTGACCACGGTTATATTATGGGCCCCACTTCGGGCCTGGAACGTTTGGATTTGGGTATTGTGCCTTTGATTCAATACGCAGACTCCTTGATGTGTACTCGTGGTTCGTTGCGTAGTTGTATTCCTGCTGATTCTAACAAGGCCATCTGCCTTCGTTTTTCGGCTGGCTCTTCTATTTTGACCGAACTCAATAACGAGTGTCTGATTGATTTTTCGGATGCCGTACGTTTAAATGCTTCGGCCATGGCTGTTATGGTCTCTATGGGGGGCACTTACGAAGCCAAAACCATCGAGAATTTGGTTCATGCAGCCGATATTAGCTACAAATATGGCATTCCCACCATGGGTGTTACGGCCGTAGGTAAGGATATGGCTCGTGATTCTAAATATTTTGGGTTGGCAACACGTGTGGCAGCCGAAAATGGAGCCAATATTGTAAAGACCTACTACTGTGATGGTTTTGCTAAGGTGGTCAACGCCTGTCCAGTACCTATTGTCATTGCTGGTGGCAAAAAACTCAACGAGGACGAGGCTTTGGACCTTTGTTATCGTGCCATTAACGATGGAGCTTCAGGTGTTGATATGGGCCGTAATGTGTTCCAGAGTTCATGTCCTAAGGCTATGATTCAGGCTGTTAGTGCGGTGGTTCATGAAAACCTCACTCCAGCTCAAGGTTTCGAGATGTTCAAAGATTTGTCAAAATAATGATGAGACGGATTTTTATTGCTTTGCTGGCCATGTTGCCCTTGGTGGCTGTGTCGCAGCGTGTGCAAAAGGTCGCCATTGCAGGTTCCTATTGTCCGCGCGTGGTCATTGTGGACAAAGCTAGTGGAGCTATCGAATGGAGCTATGAACTCACGCAAGAGGGGTCAGAGTGTAATTCGGTGAGTGTTACCAAAAAGGGTGATGTGTTAATTTCTTATAAACTTGGTGCGCAGCTCATTGGGCGCGATGGCCATGTGATATGGGATTACCGTCGTCAAAACGACAAGCAAGAGGTTCAGACAGCCGTGCCCATCAAGGGTGGATTTATGCTCGGTATTTGTGGCACTCCCATGAAAATTGTTGAGCTCTCCATGGACGGTAAAGTCACCAAAGAGCTTAGCTATGACCTTGGTGTGAGCGATTCTCACGGGCAATTCCGTCGTATGTTCAAGACTAAAGATGGTAGTTATATCGTTCCTCTAATCGGAGGGGCCAGTGTGCTCGAACTTTCGGCCTCGGGGCAGAAGGTGAATCAGTTTGAGGTTGGTGGTAGCCCATTTGCTGGTTCGGAGCTCAAAGATGGCTCGTTGCTTATCAGTTGTGGTAACCGTGTGGCTGAGTTTACCCGTGCTGGTGATTTTGTCCGCGATATTGCGGGTGCGATTGTGGGGTGCGATACAATGCGCTTTTTGACCGAGGCCGTGCGCCTGGACAATGGTAATACTATGGTCACCAACTGGCAGGGACACGCTGACAACAGCAATGGGGCTCAGATTATTGAGCTAGACGAACAGGGTAAAGTGGTTTGGCTTTTTGACAACAAAAAACAGTTAAAGTATGTCTCTGCCGTTTTCCCTTTTATGAGCAAGTAAAGAAAAAAGAGTAATAAATAACGAAGATGAAAAAAAGTTTAACATTGGCCGCGGCTCTGCTTTTTGCAGCCATGGCCACGACAGAGTCCTCAGCCCAGGTTAAAAACCCGTTAGATGTGGCCCTTGCTGCCAAGGCTAAGGTCGAGGCCACTGTCGTTAAGGGGTTGCCCATTATTTCGGAGGTCTACCGTAAGGGGATGGCTCCAGGGCATGTGGAGGTCGATTTGACAGGACTCAAGGAGTTGGTCTTAGTTACCTGGGGAACACCCGATGGTAATGATTTTGACCATGCAGTGTGGGCCGATGCCAAACTTATAGGCCCAGGCGGTAGCCAGACATGGCTTTCGGATGTCAACTATAAGTATAAGAAAATTGATGGGAACTGGTTTCGCCAGAAGACCAACTTCTCCGATGAGAAGTTCTCTATCGGTTCCAAAAAATATATTGATGGGGTATTGGCTCACGCCAACGGTATCTTGGTGGTCGACCTTCAAGGCAAGGGTTACACCAAGTTTATCTCTGATATAGGTATTGATAACGGTAGTAACAAGGGTAGTGCTGTGTTTAAAGTGTTAAGTACCAGTGGCAAGGATGAGGCAGAGGCTCTGCTCTCCGCCTGTCCCGAAATTGGCACTACTTTGGTCCCTTTCATAGGTACCACACTTGAAAACTGGCTCACCACTCCAGGCACAGCTCTTGAGCGTGCTGCTTTGGAAAAGGTGGTCAAACAGCTTTCGCAACGCGAATATTTCGATACCCAGGCCAAGGGTATCGAATCTCTTCCTTCACGTCGTGCCCAGATTGAGGGCTACATAGCTTTGACTAAAAAAGCCACTGATGTGCTTAATGTTCAGACTCAGCTAGCTTGGCTTAATCCCAAGGCCCTAGTCAAGGCCTTCAACGATTTCAAAGATACCAAGGGCTACGATGTGCAGAAATATCAGACCAAGGTCAACGAGTTTCTTGCTCTTACGGCCGATGGTCTTAAAGGGGTCTTCTCTTTGGACGAAAAGGCCATCAAGGATGCCACTCGTGCCCTGGCTCTTAAGCGCGAAATTTTGCTCTCCAATCCAGCTTTGGATATGGATAAAATATTGGTTTCTAAATATAATTTGGGTAATGGTGCTCGTGGAGATGGGGCCCCTTCAATGGGTACTCCTCCAGCCAACTGGTCTTCGCAGCTTAGTGGTTCGCGCCATGGTTTCGATGCCCAGATTGTTGAGCTCTCCAATTTACGAGCCCCTCGTGTGAGCGAGCGTGTTGTCTACAAGGCTCCCAATGACGGGGTGCTGAGCGACATTAACCTCCACTGGTCGGCCGACAAGTTTCTCTTTACGGGTAACGACAAGGGTGGCCATTTCCAGGTCTACGAATTACCTGTCCAAGGTGGTGTAGCCCCCGAACAGGTGACCAAAGTGACTGACTCCGACCTTGAATTTTTTGATGCCGCCTATCTGCCAAGTGGTAAGGTGTTGGTTTCCTCTAATATTGGTTATCATGGGGTGCCATGTGTCAACGGCTCTGATGCTGTGGCCAACTACTCTCTGTTGGACCGTAACACTGGTGATATACGTCGTCTGACTTTCGACCAAGAGAACAATTGGAATGCTACCGTGTTGGCCAATGGTAAGGTGATGTACACCCGTTGGGAGTACACTGACCTTATGCACTACTACTCGCGTATCGTCTTCCATATGAATCCAGATGGTACTGAGCAAAAGGCCCTCTATGGTAGTGGCTCGATGTTTCCTAACTCTACTTTTGACATGCAGCAGTTGCCAGGTAATCAGAACCGTTTTATCGGTATCATCTCTGGCCACCATGGTGTAGCTCGTTCTGGTAGGTTGATTATTTTTGACCCAACCAAGGCTCGTAAGGGTGCCGAGGGGATGATTCAGGAGCTCCCTTTTTCTGAGCGTCCAATAGTTACCTTGGTCAAAGATGAGTTAGTTAATGGTGTTTGGCCTCAATTTATTAAGCCTCACCCCCTAAACGACAACTACTTCTTGGTTTCGGCCAAGTTAACTCCCAATTCGCTTTGGGGCATCTATTTGGTTGACGTTTTTGATAACCTAACTCTTATTGCCGAGTACGAAGGTCAAGGGCTTATCAACCCTGTGCCTGTTCGTCCTCGTCCTTTGCCAGCCATCATTCCCGAAAAAGTTCCTATGAAAATAGCAGATTGTACCAAGGAGTCAACGGTCTTTATTCAAGATATTTACGAGGGTGAAGGTCTTCCTGGTGTGCCTCGTGGTACGGTCAAGGAGTTACGTGTTTTGACCTACGAATTTGCTTACCTAAATACCCTGTCCGACCATGTGAATAATGGTATTCAGGCTGGTTGGGACATCAAGCGTGAGTTGGGTCGTGTTCCTGTTAACCCCGATGGGTCAGTTATCTTTACTGTTCCAGCCAATACTCCTATCTCTTTGCAGCCACTCGACTCCACAGGAGCTGCCATTCAGCTTATGCGTAGTTGGTTTACTGGTATGCCCGGTGAGACTGTCTCATGCGTTGGGTGCCATGAAAACCAGAATCAGATAGCCAAGCCTATGCGTACTGCCGCTTCGAAACAAAAACCAAGCAAGTTGACCGTACCCGAGGGTGGCGTACGTCCATTTACCTTTGAGCTTGAGGTGCAACCTATCCTTGACCGTGCTTGTATTGCTTGCCACAATGGCGATAAGCTAGCCGCTGGCATCGACTACACCAAGGGGCGTATGTACGATATTAAGGACTGGGCTGGTACACGTAGCTACTCCAAGAGTTACTTGGCATTTCACCCATATTTCTATCGCCAAGGTCCTGAGGCTGAGATGGCTGTGTTGAACCCTTATGAGTATAACATCACCAATTCTGAGATGATACAGATGCTTCGTAATGGCCACCATGGAGTGCAACTCACCGACAAAGAGTGGGAACGTCTGACCACTTGGGTCGACTTTAATCTGCCCTACGATGGCACCTTTGCTGCCAACCCCTATAAAGCCATTGATGGTGAAACTTACGACCAAAAGGAGCGTCGTATAGAGCTTGCCATCAAGTATTCAGGTATCCCTGTTGACTGGGAAAAAGAGCTTGAGGATTACACAGCTGTTTTGGCTAGCAAACCTAAAATTGAGCCTACTATGCCTGCGGCCGAGGCTAAAAGCAAGACCAAAGAGTTCAAAGTCAAGGGTTGGCCTTTCACCGCTGAGCAGGCTGCTGCCATGACCAAAGAGCAACCCAAACGTGAGGTTGATTTGGGTAATGGTCAGAGTATGACCTTTGTTTACATCCCCGCTGGGAGTTACGTCAGTGGTGGCACTGGAACCAAGGGCACATTAGCCCCAGCCAAAGTAGTGATAAAGAAGGGGTTCTGGATGGCCGAAAAAGAGGTTACCAACGCCCAGATGCGTGCCCTAATCCCTACCCACGACAGCCGTTACATTGGTCAGCAGTGGAAAGACCACACCACTCCTGGTTATTTTGTCGACTCGGCAGGCTATCCAGCCACTAAGGTCAGCTACGACGAGGCCACACTTTTCACCCGTCTGTTATCCGAAAAGAGTGGTATGAAGATTGCCCTACCCACCGAACAACAGTGGGAGTGGGCTGCACGTGGTGGCGCGGCCACAGACTTTTGGTTTGGCTCGCGTGATGTGGATTATGCACCATACGAGAATCTTTCGGATTTGCAGATGAACAAGATGGCCGTTTCGGGCATCGACCCTCAGCCTATGAGCAAAAACGACCCATGGTTCCCTCTTCAGGCATATATTCCTAAAGATAAGACTATTGACGATGGTCATATGTTGATGACTAATCCTGGATGTTATAAACCAAATCCATGGGGACTGTATGATATCAACGGGAACGTGGCCGAATGGACTAGTTCCAACTACGACCAGACACAGAACAAAGTGGTCCGTGGTGGTTCGTGGTATGACCGTGCCAAGAAGGCCGTTATACCTACTCGTCGCAACTTTGTCCCTTGGCACAAGGTGTGGAATGTTGGCTTCCGCCCAATTATCGAGAATTAGTCATTAATTCATAATAGCAAAACAGGCTGCCTCTGAATGTGAGGCAGCCTGTTTTGTTGTTTACTATTGTTCTTGTTCTTGTTCTCGCTTTGAAGCTTCAGCAGCCCAACGCTCGGGGATTAGTTTCCACTGTTCCACCTGTTTTAAGTTGGTTGGGATTCCGTTTTTATGGAGGTAGTCCAAAAAGAGAATACGATACTGTCCTATGTTTTGTTGTTGGCAACCGTGCTCCACAAACCAACGTGCGCGGAAGGAGCTCATGGCAACACTATACATCTTATTGGCCAGTAGCGACGATTGTTCAATCCGTTTGCCCTTGCTTTTTGTCAGGTTGACCGTAAAGGAACAGCCAGCTGCCGATTCGTGCATATAATATGGCGTGCGGATGCGCACTAAGTCGCTCTGCGGGTTACGCATCACATAAAATCGGTTGGCGTATACCTCCTCTAAATACTCTTTCACCATTGCGCCCGAGGCCTTGACCACCACCAAAGCATTGTCGTAGCGTAGCAGCTCATATATTTTACCTGCATAGAGTTCGCCTGAATCCAGTACGAACTCGGAGCGTGGAGGTGAAAATAGGGATAAATCACTCCCCGCGGCCTTAAGTTGAAAGCTATGGAAGAGCCCTGCCATCATCGAAGGGCCGAAGAAGCAGTCCTTTACCGTTAGTGCCGTATCAAGATGAGCCACTGGAGTGGCGAAAAAACGTTTCATGGCTTGAATGTCGTTGTTGAACTTATCCATATACTCCTTCGAGATTGGGAAGTCATTGATGTCTACAATCTTCTGTTTTATCTCTATTGACGAGTCCACCTGGTAGCGGTCCACTACCAGGATATAGCCATTTTTGATTGTGTCTTGTGATGGGAGCTCATACTTGAATAGCTCCTGCTCAAAAGGGCGAACCCCAAGGTGGATTGCAACTCTGCTGGGCAAAGTGCTATCCACCACCTCACAGTAGGCCTTGTATCCCTCTGGCATATAGTTCCAAAAGGTGGGGCCTATGGCCACATAGACATTTTCGGGTTCTATATCTTGGGCCCATGCCTTGATGTAGCCATCGGCCACCGCTAGTGACCCCTTACGATAGTGGTCTGAGATGGGGTCAAATGGGAAAAATGGTGAGCCACCCACCACAATGAGCCTTTGGTGTTGTGCCACACTACTCAGTGAGCTGCCAAGTAGCGAGCCTAGCAATAAAAAAGTTATAAATCGTTTCATATGTGGGTAAAGTTACTGAAATTTATCTTAATTTTGTATCCCATGGATACTAAACGCTATTTTATAGAACTCTCGTATAACGGTGCGGCCTATTGTGGTTGGCAGAGCCAGCCCAACGCCCCCACCGTGCAACAGACACTCCAAGATGCCCTCTCTCGCCTACTTAAAGCACCAATAATCGTCGTGGGGTGCGGACGCACCGACACGGGTGTGCACAGTTCTTACTATGTGGCGCATATGGATTGTGCTGAATTTGACTTCACCCCTGATTTTCTTTATCACCTTAATTGTCTTCTACCCAAAGATATTTCCGTCTCCACTATTGTTCCATCTATGCTCCATGCTCGTTTTGATGCCACCTATCGTGAATATCAATACTTCATCAGTCGTGTCAAAAATCCATTTAAAGACAAGCAGGTTTGGCCTTTGGTCATCCCTCTGGACACCGAGGCTATGGCTGCGGCCACGGCGCGCCTGATGGACTACACCGACTTCACCAGTTTTGCCCGTACAGGGAGCGATAATAAGACTAACCTTTGTACTATTTTTTGTGCCCAGTGGAATTTTTCAGCCGAGCAGTATGTTTTTACCATAGCCTCTGACCGTTTTTTGCGTGGGATGGTGCGTACCATTGTTGGTACTTTGGTCGATGTGGGGCGCGGAAAAATCTCGATAGATGGGTTTTCCCGTATCATTGAGCAGCGTAATCGTGCCAAGGCCAGCTCAGCTGCCCCTCCCGATGGACTTTTCCTAACTGAGGTGCGCTATTAAAAAAAGAATATGATGAATTATCTACCCCCGACCTCGGTCAAAGAGGTTAAAGCCCTTGGTTGGGAATATATTGATGTTATCCTCTTTACGGGTGATGCTTTTGTCGACCACCCGAGTTTTGGTGCTGCTGTCATTGCGCGTACCCTTCAGCACGAGGGCTACCGTGTGGCTGTGGTTCCTCAGCCCAACTGGAGGGATGATTTGCGTG
>JAVVSB010000008.1:30455-61330 GCA_036654415.1 Mucinivorans sp.
GGGCGACTACTCGAAGCCGAGGGGTATCGCGTGGCGATTGTCCCTCAGCCAAACTGGCGCGATGACCTGCGCGACTTCACGAAATTGGGGACGCCGCGCCTCTTTTTTGGGGTCTCGGCTGGGGCTATGGACTCCATGGTCAACCACTATACAGCCACACGCCGCCTGCGCTCCGATGACGCCTATACCCCCGACAAGAAGGCTGGTGCGCGCCCCGACTACCCCACGGTGGTCTATACTCAGATTCTAAAAAAACTTTTTCCCGATGTGCCAGTTGTTGTGGGGGGTATCGAGGCTTCGTTACGCCGTCTGCGCCATTACGACTATTGGCAGGATAGGCTTCGTCCCTCTATTTTGGTCGATAGCGGAGCCGATTGGCTTATTTATGGCATGGGCGAAAAACCTGTGGTGGAGTTGGCCTACAACATTGCTCATGGTCTGCCATGTCGTAATATTCGACAAGTGGCCTATATTACCGCCGAAAAACCTGATATAGAAGATTCTATCACACTCAGTGGCGATTTTGCCAAGGATTTTATCATCATCGAACGCGAAAGTAACCGCATGAAGGCCTCGACCATTATTGAGCCACATGGCGATGATTTTGTGGTCGTTAATCCGCCATATCCCTATCTCAGTGAGGCCGAAATCGACCAAAGTTTTGATTTGCCATACACCCGTTTGCCCCATCCTCGCTATGCTGGCAAGGGTATTATTGCGGCCTACGAGATGATAAAACACTCGGTCAACATCCATCGCGGCTGTTTTGGTGGGTGTAGCTTCTGTACCATATCGGCCCACCAGGGTAAATTTATCTCCTCGCGTAGCGAAAAGTCCATACTAAGCGAGGTGCGTTCCATTACTCAAATGGCCGATTTTCGTGGCACTCTGAGTGACGTAGGCGGCCCTTCTGCCAATATGTGGCACATGGGGGGTGTAGAGTTAGAAAAATGTAGTAAATGTGTCCGCTCTAGTTGCATTTTTCCTAAAAAATGTCTAAATTTACACAATAATCATAACCCGTTGTTGGTGCTTTACGATAGAATTGCCAAAATTCAGGGTGTCAAGAATATATATATTGGCAGCGGCATACGTTATGATATGGTCGATGATTCGCCCTATATGGAGCGGGTGATTGAGCATCACACTAGTGGTCGGCTGAAGGTGGCTCCAGAACATACCGAGGATAGGGTGCTCGCTTTGATGCGTAAGCCATCTTTTTCGTTGTTTGAGAAGTTATATTCCGATTTTAAACGCATATGTGCGGCCAAAGGGTTGCCCTACCAGTTGGTGCCCTATTTCATCTCCTCGCACCCTGGTTGCACTGAACAGGATATGAACTCTTTGTGTAGCAAGGTGCAGCGTTTGGGGCTCCATTTGGAGCAGGTGCAGGACTTTACCCCCACCCCAATGACCTTGAGCTCGGTGATGTATTTCACGGGCGAGGACCCCACCACGGGTCAAAAGCTCTTTGTGGCTCGTGGCAAGGAGAATAAAGACCGCCAGAAGAGCTATTTTTTTAGAAACAATGGCCCCACTACGGGCCAGAAAAGTAAGATAAGTTTAAACAAAAATCAAAATCAAAATCAAAATAAAAAATGGAAGTAAAAGACCTTGAGCCCAAAGAGCTCTGGCAGCAGTTTGCTGCGATTTGTGCCATTCCGCACCCCTCGAAACACGAGGCTGCCATCATCCGCTATATTAAGGATTTTGCCACAGCTCACCACCTAAGTTTCAAACAAGACCCCACGGGCAATCTGCTTGTGTGTAAAGCGGCTACCGCTGGCAAAGAGTCCTCGCCTAAGGTTATCCTTCAGGCTCACGTGGATATGGTGCCCCAGAAAAATTCGGATAAGAAATTCAATTTCGAGACCGACCCCATCGAGCCATTGGTTCGTGGTGAGTGGGTGACGGCCAATGGCACCACCTTGGGCTCGGACAATGGTATAGGTGTGGCCTCGATGTTGGCTATTTTGGGCTCCACCACAGCTGTGCATCCTGCCTTGGAGTGTCTCTTTACAATTGATGAAGAGACAGGCCTTACGGGGGCCAATGGGTTAAGCTCAGACTTCTTAAGTGGAGAGCTTCTTATTAATCTGGACTCCGAAGACGAGGGAGAGCTTTATGTGGGTTGTGCTGGTGCGGTTAACAACACCGTTGAGATGCACTACCACGAACAGAGTTCACCCGAAGACTCGCTAGGCTATGAACTCTCAATCTCGGGTCTCAAGGGTGGCCACTCGGGCATACAAATTATCCTCCAAAGGGGCAACGCCAACAAACTTATGACCCGCTTCCTTCGCCAGCAGGCTGCCCAAAATGGGCTTCGCCTGTCGAATTTCGATGGGGGAGGCTTGCGTAACGCTATTCCTCGTGAGGCCAAGGCCACTGTGGTTATCCCCACCGAGCGCAAGGCAGCCTTTGAGAAGGCAGCTAAGGAGTTTGAAGCAGAGATTATCTTCGAGAACTCTTTCCAAGAGGACGGTATCAAATTCACAGCTAAACCCTGCACCACCCCCTCCATTCTACTTGACATAGAGTCTCAGAAGGCCATTATCGGGGCCCTTACAGCTTCGCCTAACGGTGTGTTCCGCATGAGTGATTCCATGCCAGGTTTGGTCGAGACCTCCACTAACCTTTCGCGCGTGGCCATCTCCGATGGTAAGTTGGAGGTTCTATATATGACTCGTTGTATGGTTAACTATGGTAAAGTTGAACTTTGCGCCATGATTCGTTCGGTCTGGGAACTGGCAGGGGCACGTGTCAAGGACGAGGGTGACTACAATGGTTGGGCACCTAAGATGGACTCTGTTCTGTTGGCCACCATGAGTAACTCCTACAAGTCTCTATTTGGCCACACCCCCGAGGTTAAGGCAATTCATGCAGGGTTGGAGTGCGGCATTATTGGTGCACTCTACACAGGTATGGATATGATTTCGGTAGGTCCTACTCTGCAATATCCTCACTCACCCGACGAGCGCGTGGATATAGCCTCAGTTGCTAAATTTTATAAATTCTTATTGTTTACACTTTCAAAACTATAGTAATGAAGATATTTTCTGTGTCATTTTTTGCCCTACTGCTCTCCTGTATAGCAGTGGCCCAAGATGTTAAGACCACTGCGCCTTATACCTTTACCGAGACCAAGGCCATAGCCACCACACCAATCAAGAATCAAGCCAATTCGGGCACTTGCTGGAGTTTCTCTGGTATTGGCTATGTCGAGGCCGAACTGTTGCGTCAGGGTAAAGGAAGTTTTGACCTATCTGATATGTGGATTGTACGCCACGCCTATTTCGATAAGGCGGTTAAGTATGCTCGTATGCACGGGACCATCGAGTTGGCTGCTGGTGGTGCTTGCCACGATGTTTTTAATGTTATTGACCGCTATGGTATTGTCCCAGCTTCTGAATATACAGGACTGTGCTACGGCACCGATAAACATATTCATGGCGAGTTAGATGCTGCTGTTAGGGCCTATATGGATGTTATTATCGACAACCCCAACCGTCAGCTCTCTTCGGCTTGGCAGGTAGGGCTTAATGGTATTTTAGATGCCTATCTTGGTAAGTGTCCAGAAAAGTTTACCTATCTAGGAAAGGAGTACACCCCACAAAGTTTTGCTAAATGGCTTGGTATCAAAGGCTCTGATTATGTTTCGGTCACCTCATTCTCTCACCATCCTTTCGGTCAACCTTTTGTCATCGAGGTGCAGGACAACTGGGCTTGGGCTCTATCCGAAAATTTACCTCTCTCTGATTTTATGGCCCTTATTGACAAGGCCCTCTCCAAGGGTTATCCTGTTATTTGGGCTGCCGATGTCAGCGAACGTGGATTTCAGTACAACAAAGGTTTTGCTGTCTTGCCAGTTGATAAGTTAGAGGCTATGAACGATTCCGAGAAGGCCAAATGGAGTGCTCTAAATGCACGTGAATTGGCCAAGGCTGTCTACGAGTTCAAGGAACCAGCTATCGAGCAGGTCGTGACTCAAGCGTCGCGCCAGGAGGGTTTCGACAACTACCAGACCACCGATGACCACGGAATGGTGCTCTGCGGTGTGGCCACCGACCAAAATGGTAATAAGTTTTACAAGGTGCGTAACTCGTGGGGAGTCGACAACGTGTGTGGTGGTTATTTCTATGTCTCTTTGCCTTATGTGGCAGCCAAGACCATGAATATAATGTTACCAGCTTCGTTACTCAAGTAGCTTCGCTTTCTAAAAACATTTAGGGCTACCTCTTATGTAAAAGAGGTAGCCCTAAATGTTTTTTAATGGCTTCTCTAGTGGGGGCGCATCATCATACCGCGTTGCTCTGGACGGTTGTTACTCAGGCTATTTGATCCTTTGCGGGTGTCAAACTTCCACATAAGTGAGGCCATAAAGTAGCGTTGCAATACGTTGGATGTGGTCTCCATAATGTAGGTGTCGGTTGCTGATTGTCGGTAACTGCGGTTTTGGTTTAGCAGGTCATATCCTGACACTTTTATTTCTAGTCTGTTACCCAATAACTTGTAGCCTATGGCCGCGTTGAGTAGGGCAAAGTGTTGCGAGTAACTCTCCTGAGTCCCGAAGTTATTACGCCAACTGGCATCCAGATTCACAAAGAGCCCTTTGACCAAAAATACATTCAAAAAAGCACTCAGATTGTGTGAAAAATATCTGTCGAATCGGCCTGTACTGGCGTTAGAAAGGCGCACTGATGGGTCGTAACTCAAGGTAAAGTCTACCTTTTCGGAGATGTTGCTTGTGAGTGAAATACGTGTTCCAATTGAGTTAGACAGTGAGGAGTAGGCCACAAAATCTTCAAGTGAAGGGCTCTGGACCATACGGTAGTAGAGCGACACATTTACGTTACTCTTTATCGCTTTAACCCCCACGCTTACCGTTGAGTACATACCCAAATTATAGTATCCGTTGAGGTTCACTGGCGTTGACACCTGTGCCCCTTTTGGGATAATGGTTCCGTTTACATCCTTCTCCTGTGGCAGGAAGTAGCGGTGATTGGCTATGTAGTCGGTGGTGTAGGTACCGTTCAGAAAGAGGTTGAAGTTGACATTTTTCTCTTGGTTGGCATAGTTGTATCGGAGCGAAACGTTGTTGTTGTAGCTCTGTTTTAGAGCTGAATTACCAACGCTCACCTGCAAAATATTGGTAACATCCCACACATCCTGAAGTTGGCTTACCGATGGTATAGCTGAGTAGGTACTGTATTCAAAGGAGAGTGAGTGGAGTTTGCTAGGGTTATAGTTGATACGCAAACTTGGTTGCCACGATTGGAAAGAGTAGTTTTTCGCTGGCAAGGCTATCTGTGGAAAATCCTGAATGCTTCCCAAAGCGGCGTATTGATAGTTTATGCTAGCCGTGAGTGAAAAGGTCTTGTCTATGTTGTAGCCATAGGCTAATCCCGCAACATGGGTGGTGTAGTTACGGGCAAAGACATTGGTAGTGGTGGTGTCCAATAGACGATAGTCTTGCTCTTGTTTGTCCCAATTCCACCCCTCGCGATTCGACATGCTTTTGTTGTGGTTGATGGTGTAGTTTGCGCTTAGTCTCGACCGCTTACTTAGTGGCTCGGTATATGTAGCCGAGCCAGTTATGGTGTATTCCGAGCCATCTATATATCCCCGTTGCTTTAGTGAGTCTGGCACCCATGCCGAGGCATCGTCAAGCGAACCGTAGAGTGAGTTTTGGTATCTATCGCCCCAATTTTTTTTCCCTGAGAGCACTGTTCCTAGCGACAGTACACGCCCTGCCTTGCCCAAACGTGTCTGCCACCAGAGGTCGCCCGAAAGGTCGTAGCTTTCGTATTTGGTATCGTAACTATTTTTAGATGAGTTGGTCAGTGTACCCTCTTTAGCGGTTGATGTGCTTGATACATTTGTACTTATCCCATGGTTCAGTGCGTAGTTTACTCTAGGGGTAAAAGTTATTTTATTGGCTTGGTTGGGGCTCCATTCAGCGCGGGCAAAAAGGCGGTGCTGGTATTCGTAACCCAGCGAAGATGCGCCTTGTTGGTAGTAGCGAGGTTGTACCAAGTAGTTTTGCTTGCGGGTGCTGACCTGGTCGGCTGAGCGGCCGCTGAAGGAGTAGCTGGCACTCAGTTTGAGTTTTTCGGCAAATTGTCCGTTGTAGTTTATGGCTGCCATGTTGGTCTGCATAATGCCGCCACGCGAGGAGGTGGTGAAGGCCCCTGCATTATTGCCTCCGCCCCCCATTCGACCTCGTCCGCCACTTGCTCCTTGACCTATGTCGTTCAGTGTGAAGCCTTGGTTATTGACATTGTTGCTTTGCGCCACAATGGTTATACGGTGGTTGTCTCTCATCATGTTCACGCCCGCTCCCGCTGTGTATTGACCGTTGAGGCCATAGCCCGCGTAGACCTTACCAAAGGTACTATTCATAACCCCTTTTTTGGTCACAATATTAAGTGTGCGTACTCGTTGTCCATCGTCAAAACCCGAAAATTTAGATTGTTCGCTCTGGTCGTCATACATTTGCATACTTTCGACCGCGTCCACAGGTAGATTTTTTAGAGCCATGGCGGGGTCATCGTCGAAATATTCTTTGCCGTTAACCATCACCTTGGCAATTTTCTGCCCCTGCGACTGCACATTGCCGCTCTCGTCGGTGGTTACCCCTGGCATCTTTTTTAGCAGGTCTTCGGCTGAACCATCAGGGTTGGTCTTAAAGGCTGCTGCGTTGTACTGTATGGTGTCAGCTTCATTTTTACCCATCGTAGCCTTTCCTGTTACCACCACGGCTCCAATTTGCCGTCCCTCTTCGATAAGGTTAATATTACCCAACTCCACCAGTTTTTTGCCTGCCGGAATATCTATTTTAATGGGTGCGTAACCCAGATAGCTAATGGTTATATCGCTTTTTTTCTCGTGAGAGATAATGGTGAAGGCTCCGTTTTCGGAGCTGGCTACCATTCGACCGCTTTTTTTTAGGCCTACGGTGTCGGCGGCGTTCAATTTTATAAAAGCCCCTATCAGTGGGCTTCCGTCGGCTTTGTCCACCACTTTACCTTTTATGGTTACGGTGGTCGATTGCCCCGCTGCACTTAATATGCCAAGACATAGAGTCAGGGCTACAACAAAAAATCTGTTCATTGATATATTTTTTTACTTCTTACACAACAATAGACTCCTTTGGCGGGCAATAGTTTAATTCATGGCACCAAAAAAATGTACATCCGCCAAAATTTACTACCTTTGTCCTCATTAATTTTTTAATATATACGTATGGCTCTTCAGTGTGGTATTGTGGGTCTTCCCAATGTGGGTAAGTCCACCCTTTTTAACTCTTTGAGTAACGCCAAGGCTCAGGCAGCAAATTTCCCTTTTTGCACCATTGACCCCAATATTGGGGTCATTACCGTGCCCGATGAGCGATTAATTGCCCTTGCCAATATCGACCACCCCAAGAAGATTATCCCTACCACCATTGAGATTGTGGATATTGCGGGGTTGGTCAAAGGGGCATCCAAGGGCGAGGGGCTTGGTAATAAATTTTTGGGTAATATTCGCTCTACCAACGCCATCATTCATGTTTTGCGTTGTTTCGAGGATGGTAATATAGTGCATGTTGACGGCTCGATTGACCCTGTGCGTGATAAGGAGATTATCGACACTGAACTTCAGCTCAAGGACCTTGAGACGGTGGATGGTCGCCTGAGTAAGGTGAAAAAGCAGGCTGAGACTGGTGGCGACAAGGCTGCCAAACGAATGTACGATATTTTGGTGCAATACAAGGCTGTCCTGGATAAGGGGCTTTCGGCACGCACGGTGGTACTCGAAAAAGAGGATGAAAAGTTGGCCGAAGAGCTCTGTCTGCTTACGGCCAAGCCAGTGCTATATGTTTGTAATGTGGACGAGAAGAGTGCCGCCACAGGCAACCACTTTACCCAGGCTGTGGCCAAGGCTATTGAGGGCGAGGGGGCTCAGATGCTCATTGTGGCCGCTGCCATTGAGGCCGACATTGCCGAGATTGACTCCTACGATGACCGTCAGGCTTTCCTCGAGGATTTGGGGCTTCAACAGAGTGGAGTGGCGCGGTTGATACGTTCTGCCTACGCACTACTTCGTCTGGAGACCTATTTCACAACTGGCCCTCAAGAGACTCGGGCCTGGACCTATCCCCAGGGGACCAAGGCTCCGCAGGCTGCCGCTGTCATCCACACTGACTTCGAGAAGGGGTTTATTCGTGCCGAGGTTATCAAGTATGACGACTATATCTCCCTTGGCTCCGAGGCCGCTTGCCGTGCTGCGGGCAAACTCTCTGTTGAGGGTAAAGATTATGTGGTACAGGATGGTGATTTAATGCATTTTCTATTTAACGTATAGCATAAGGCCTTACTTTTATTTGCGCTTGAGGTGTAAATTGTGTAATTTTGGAAATTCGAAGATAGCCATTGAATGGCTATAAAAAATCGAATTTTACTATTGCTATGACAATTGCTATTGTAACTATTTTCTTGCTTTGTTATGTTTTTATCGCTTTGGAGCAGCCTCTAAAAGTAAACAAAGCAGCCACAGCTCTCATCGCTGGAGTTATTCTTTGGGTGCTCTACGCCATGACAGAATCACAGGAGCTGGTGCAGGAACAACTGCTCAAACAGTTGGGCGAGACCTCCGAAATTCTTTTTTTCCTTATTGGAGCCATGACCATTGTGGAGCTTATTGACGTCAATGGGGGCTTCAACATCATCACCAACCGTATCTCAACTACTAAAAAGCGACGGCTCTTTTGGCTTATTGGTTTTATTACCTTTTTCATGTCGGCCACCTTGGACAACCTCACCACGGCTATTGTTATGATAACTCTGTTGAGTAAAATCATCCCCAACTACAAAGAGAGGTGGGTGTTTGCTTCGCTTATCATCATTGCTGCCAATGCGGGTGGGGCCTGGTCTCCAATCGGTGACGTAACCACCATTATGCTTTGGGTTAGGGGTAATGTCACCACTTCGATGATTATTCCTCAACTTTTCTTACCTTGTTTAGCCTCATTTGTGGTCCCTTTGTGGATGGCCACGCGGTGGCTTAAGGGCGCAATTGACCCTGCTACAAAAAAATTAATCGCCTCGCCCGAACCAATTCTATGCGCCCCCTCGCGTAAGGAGCGTATCTCTATCTTTATTTTGGGTATTGGTTGTTTGGTTTCGGTTCCCGTTTTTAAAACCTTCACCCATTTGCCTCCCTATATGGGTATCTTGTTGGCCTTGGGTCTGATGTGGGTATATACCGAACTTATGTATAAACGTAAGAATTGTATACACAGTCAGATTGTGCCACGCATTCCTTATGTGCTACGTCGCATTGATATGCCAACTTTGCTCTTCTTCCTTGGTATTCTACTTTCGGTTGGGGCTTTGCAGGCCAGTGGTGTATTAAGTTCGGTCTCCATGTGGCTCGACAATACGGTGCACAATGCCTATGCCATTAATATGGTTGTGGGGGTACTCTCTTCGGTGGTGGACAACGTTCCTCTGGTGGCGGGTGCCATAGCTACCTATCCAGTTTTTGACAGTGCAGCCGTGGCTGCTGCAGTTGACCCATCTTACGCTGCCGCCTTTATGCAGGACGGTATTTTCTGGACCTTCTTAGCCTATTGTGCTGGTGTTGGGGGTAGTATGCTTATCATTGGTTCGGCAGCTGGTGTGGTTGTAATGGGGATTGAAAAGATGAACTTTATGTGGTACCTACGTAATATATCCTGGTTGGCACTTGTTGGTTTTCTTAGTGGAGCCGCAATTTTCATGATTCAGATGTGGATTTTTGGCTAAAAAAGCCCCTTTTGTATTACAAAAGAGCAGCCATGTAATTATTACATGGCTGCTCTTTTTTTGATTCCTAAGACTTATAGGGTAAAGGTGTTAATTGATTGAGGCTCCAGCGTGGCCGTAAAGATACTCTTGTTGCACTTTACCTCTATGGTTGTCTGTTCTGTGGTGGGGTTAACTGCCATCACCACTGTCTGTCCATCGGGGTTCTTGAAGGCTAAAATATCGTCGTACTCTCCTTGAGTGGGTAGGTGACGAGCCCCAGGCTTCACATAGTGGCTTAGGTGTTTCATGAGATAATACTCTGGGTTATAGCGAAATGTACCTTTATCTGCATCCACACTCACCAGCGAATTCTGTCTCCAACCCCAGCGGCTCAGCCCGTTATCCTTGAGGGCAATATTCCAATATTCATAAATTGAGGCCCCCTGTCTCATGTAATGTTTGACCAACGACCAGGTGTAGAAACAGAACTCCCAGCTGTTCTGCCCATCGCCACACTCGCTTTCCGATTGGACGATGGCCATTTCGGGGTGGTTTTTATGCACTTGGGCCACCGCCTCTTTGCCTGCCCACTGGAAGGCCACCGCTTTGACCTGGCCTGGGCAGCTCTTTAGTACTGTGTCCACCAGCAAATCATTTTTGCGCTCCACTGTCCCCACCCACAACTCCACGCCCATGGAATCCATACGTGGGGCCAAGTAACTTCCCATAAACTCACTCAGTCCCCTGGCTGTCCAGCTGCAACTAGGAAAAATTTGGCATGAATTAAACTCATTTTGTGGTGCCACCGCCTTTATTTCGATGCCATGCCCCCTGTATTGCTCCACAAAGCGGCCGAAATAGTCGGCATAGGCAGCCAGGTAACGTGGCTCAAGTTTAAAGAAATCGACCCCCTCTGCACCGCGTTGTGTGGCCTTGAGCCCATTGGCATAGATGCTCGATGAGTTAGTATCCATGGCGTAGTGCCCATTACGCTTCATCCACGTGGGTGGGCTCCATGGCGAGGCCCATATATACAGAGAGTCATTAAATTTTAGAGCAGCCTTAATAAAGGGTATTAGGGTTGTGGTGTCGTGGGCAACTGAGAAGTTACTCATGCCGAAATCGCCATCAGTTTCGTTGTAGGAGTACCAATCGCGCGAGAAATCATTTGCTCCCACGGGCATACGGCATACCGTAAAGGCGGAACCAATCTCAGGGTCAAATAGTTCGGCCATAATTGTTGCGCGCTCAGTTGAATCCAGGGCCATTAGTGCATCCCATCCAAGCTCATTAAAGCAGGCTCCAAAGCCTTTGATAGTCTGCTCGGGTGAGGTGGTTAGTATTTCAACTTTTGTCGCCACCTTTCCTTGATTGGGAGCTTCGAGGGGACTCTCCGAGAAACTCTTTTCGGGGGTGGTTACCATCCACGACACTTTTGGGGATGTGGTGCACGCACTTAACAGCAGTATTAAAGAAAGGTGCACAATGTTGTTTTTCATGATAAAAAAAAGTTGTTATTTTGTCAAAAATAGTAATAAAAAAACAAACAAAAAAATAAAATATAGAGTGCGATACGATTTTTTATATATAACTTTGCTGTACATCAACTAATAAAAACTATCCAATTATGAAAAAACTAATCCTTCTTTTATTGCTTGTGGCAAGTGTCTCATCATGTTACAATACACGTCTTTACATGGGAGATGTTAAAAAGACAGACCCTGTTGTCAAGGTTAACACTCAATGGAACGGCCACTTTCTTTTCGGTTTGGTAGCGGGTAAAAACGCGCGTACCCAGGATCCATCACAGTTTGTTAATGGGGCTTCTAATTATGTTGTCAAGACCCGTACAACCTTTGTTGATGGTCTTATAAGTGTCCTCACTTGCGGTATCTACACTCCAACCCAAACGGTCTACTATCTTCCAGTTAAAGACGGTGTAGTAGTGCCATCCAAGAAGGCTAAAAAACAGTAGATAATCTACTCTAAAATCAAGAGCAGGCGTTAAAATCATGATTTTAACGCCTGCTCTATTTTTAATGATAAAATAATAGATTATTCTTCTAAATTTTTGACCAATTGGCCGTAGATTGATGCGTTTACGGCTATATTCAGAGCCGCTGAGATGATAAGACCAATAGCCATAACAATTAATGTTGTGACAGAGGGGGACTCTAAGTTAATAGGGCCGCTGGTAAAGAGTGTACTAACCCCTACTAGAAACATATAAATCAGAACGCTGATGATTGAAACGCAAAATTTGGCCCAAAACATAGTCCATTTGCTACCGTAGGTAGCCTGATTACTTTCGGTAAGGGCCTCAGCGGGGTTGGTACCCTTGTCTAGCACCAGGTAGATGGCTATCGACCAAGTCAATCCCAATACAAAGCCTGGGATAAGAAGGAAGGCCGAGGCGCATACCATAGGTATAATCATAAAGGCCACCACGGTGAAGTATTCACCCATAAAGCGGCGGTATTTTGATTGAAAAATATCTAATGGGTTGACCACTGTACCACGGCTCAGGGCTATGGGCAGCGTCGATATAGCGATGGTGGTGCCGACGTTGATGTACGGAATCCATAATGTAAGTACCCAAAGGATAAGGCAGCCCAAAATCGAGGGGATGTTCTTGAGGCCGATTGTAAAACTTTCGCCTATGGTTTTGCCAAAGCTAAGTGTTACGGGATTTTTAGGGTAAGTTTTTTCCATGATAAGAGTGTTTAAAATGTTAATAAAGAAGTGGGTGTCAATCTTTACATAAGATTAACACCCACAAATTTACAAACTATTTTATAAATTTACAACACTTGTTTTAAAAATTAAATATTAGGTTAGCACCCACTGTGAATGGTTTGCCACGCTGGATAAAGGAGTTGCCGAAGCTCTCGAAGTAGAAGGCACCGTAGGAGGCTCCAGTTAGGTTTTTGCCCCATATTTCTAGTCTTGCCCACGAGCTTCTGAGCGACACTTTGGCGTTGAGTAGTCCGTAGAATGGTTGCGAGATGTCGTTGGCCTCGGTCCAGTAGATTTTGCCAGCTCCGTTATATTGGGCGGCCAGAGTGAGCCCTTTTAGCCAACCGTTCCAGCTAAAGCCATATGAGGCTCCAATGGAGAAGGTGTGTTGTGGGGCGTAGGGCACAAAGTTGCCACTGTAATCGTTCTTACCGTCGAAGTAGTCGCGGAAGGTGCTGTGGTTGTAGCCGTAGTTAAGGTCAATGTTAAGGTGGTCGATGGGGGTAATGTTCACCGCCAGCTCCACTCCACAACTACTTGCACGCCCAGCATTGGTTAGGAAACGGCCGCTGCCGCCTGCTATAAATTGAGTGAGTTGCAAATCTTGAATATCCATGTAGAAGAGTGATAGGTCCAAGGTTAACAGGTTATTCCAAAACGAAGCGCGTGAGCCTATCTCGTAGTTCCAGGTTATTTCGGGGCGATATGAAATCGTGCTTTTTAGGTCCACTCCGCCTGGCAGTGGTTTTGCTGGTGGCATCCCCTTTGGTCGCCATGTTTTGAGGCTATCTTGAATCACCTCCGAAAACATCTGAATATTGTATCCTCCCGTTTTGTAGCCTTTGCTTGCTGTGGCATAGGTCATTATGTTTGGGGTACACTCGTATTTGATTGATAGTTTTGGTAGCCATTGAAAGAAATCTTGACTTTCGGTACCAGCGAGTGTACGTGCTATGTTGTAGTCCATCGGCTTGGGCAAAAATGGAGCAGACATAGTGGTGTTGAGTGACATTGAGGTGTTGTAGTCCAAGAATTGCTTTTCATAATCCAGTCGTAAACCTATGGTTAGTGAAAGACCTTTGGTAATTAAGTTGTTGAAGGTCGATTGGTGGAAAATAGCCACCCCTGTTGTTGGGGTCTCGTAACTCCCTTGGTTGGGAATCTGGCTATCTTTTATGGTTAGCTTCATTGGCTTGGGCACCATGTTGTCAAAAACCTTTTGTAACACCCCACCTACAAAATCTTCTTTCAACACTACGTCACCCACCGTGTTCAGTGCATTGTAGAAGCCGAAAGCTCCCACTGACCATTGGTAGTTACGCTTGTCGTTCGACTTAACACTGAACTCTTGGTTTATAGAGTTTTGTAACTGGCGTTGGTTGATGGTAAAGACTGACCGTGAGGTAAAGTCTTGGTCCATCCACATATTGTCGTTGAGCCATTGATAACCTGTGTTGCTCGAAAAGAGTATCTTAGGGGTTTTGTACTCCACGCGGACACTATTATTAGACATATTACGCAGATATGAGCCCTGGTCGTTGTAGTTCACTGGGGCAATTTCGTTGGTCTTTTTGTCATATAGTCCATAGGCGAAGGCCCCTTGGTTGGTGTAGTCATATACCGATGTGATGTTGATGGAGAGTTTTTCACTCAAGCGCAAGTCCAATTTGATTCTGCCGCCTGCATTTTGTCCCTCATCCACTTTTTTACCAGTATATTCGTTGGTGAAAAATCCACCTTGGCGGTCCCAGTAGGCTGCCGCACTAAGGGCCACAGTTTTTGACAATTTATGGTAAGTTGACCCCTTGGCACTCCACTGTCCATAGCTGCCAGCACCTATTGAGAGCCTAGTGCCCTGATAATCAAAGGGGCTTAGGGTGTAGACATTGATAATACCACCCATGGCATTACGCCCGTAGAGCGTGCCTTGAGGGCCACGTAGTACTTCAATACGTTGAATATCGCCGAATTCAAAGTCAAAAGTAGACTTGTCCATATATGGGATGTTGTCCACATACATACCCACCGACTGGCCACTACTACGTGCGCCCACTCCGCGTAGATATACTGGTGTGGTCATTTTTGAACCATAATCTGGTATAAAAAAATTAGGCACCATGGTACTTAAATCCTTGATGCCCGAGATACCGCGCTGGGTGACTTTAAAAGGTGAGATAACTGAGATAGAGCTTGGGGTACTCCAAGGTTTATTGGTCTCTTTGGACGAACTGCGTACTACCACCTGCTCGGCATCTATCATGCGCATGGAGTCCACAACTTCGGCTTGTGAGTATAGTGAAATAAAGGCTAAAGAGAGAAAAAGTAGTGTGCGCTTCATACGGTTTTGTAGTTAAATATTACTGTTTGTTTGAGTTCCGCGCTCAGGGAGTTTGCCACTGGGCATTCGCGAGCTGCGGCCTCTATGATTTTTTTGACTTTGTCCGAATAATTTTCTGGAAATGTGAGCTCTACACGGATTTCAACCACTCGGCGTGGTGCGGTGCCCATCACTTTGGTTATGTTAACTTCTGTTCCATCAATGTTGAAGCCGTGTGTACGTGAGGCTATACCCATTATGGTTAACATACAGCTGCCTAGGGCTGTTGCCAAAAGGTCGGTTGGGGAGAAGGCCTGGCCACGTCCTTGGTTATCGGTTGGGGCGTCTGTTATAATTTTGGTGTCTGATTGTAGGTGGGTGGCCTCGGTACGTAAGTTACCTAAATAGGTAGTATGAACTGTTGTCATGGCGTTTGTATTAATAAAAATTATTATTTAGGCTACAAAGGTAAAAAATAATACCTTTGTACGAAACTTATTCTGAATAATTTCCTTTTTCCAACTAATATGAATATAATTAAAGCCCAATTTTTGTGCTCCTCGGAGCGATGCGACCAATGTCCTCCTCTTGAGTTACACGAATTCGCCTTTATTGGGCGTTCCAATGTTGGCAAGAGTTCGCTCATCAACATGCTTACGGGGAGTGGCTCCTTGGCCAAGGTCTCGGCCACTCCAGGCAAGACCAAACTCATCAACCACTTCATAATCGACTCTGATGGGGCACGACAATGGGCTTTGGTCGACCTACCTGGTTACGGCTTTGCCAAGGTCTCCAAAAAAGATAGAGAGGTGTTGGAAAAGATGATTCGCCGTTACATACTTGACCGCGAGCAGCTCTATTGTCTTTTTGTGTTAGTTGATTCAAGGCATGCGCCCCAAAAAATTGACACCGATTTTATGGAATTCCTTGCTCAGAGCTCCATCCCTTTTGCCATTGTGATGACTAAGGCTGACAAACTTTCGCAGCGGCAGCTCAATCTCAATATCAAAAATTACAAAGCTCACCTTAACCTTTCGTGGGAATCATTACCACCAATGATGGCCACTTCGGCCGAAAAGGGGGGTGGAAAAGAGGAACTTTTAACTTTTATTGAACAGAATCTATAAATTTTCATTACTTTTGTAGCCGTCGTTTATTATCAATGGCGTTCATATTAACTCATAATTAAATTCCGCGATGGGTTTTCACACACTTAAATTTTTCGCCTCGCGCTCCTCGCGCTATTTGGCTGAACAGATTGCTGCTAAACGTGGCGTTGAGCTTGGTTGTTCTCAGGTTCTAGAGTTCAGCGATGGCGAATTTCAACCGGCCTTTAACGAGACCATTCGTGGATGTACGGTCTTTATCGTATGTTCTACATTCCCTCCAACGGACAATCTGATGGAGCTACTGCTCATGGTGGACGCAGCCAAGCGTGCTTCTGCTCACCGCGTCATTGCCGTGATGCCCTACTTCGGGTTGGCTCGTCAGGACCGCAAAGATAGGCCGCGTGTGCCCATAGGTGCCAAGTTGGTGGCCAATCTGCTTCGTGCAGCGGGGGTTGACCGTGTTATGACCATGGACCTGCATGCAGACCAGATACAGGGCTTTTTCGATGTGCCAGTTGACCATCTTTATGCTAGTGGTGTTTTTGTGCCCTACCTCAAGAAGTTGCACCTACCCGAGCTTTCGGTAGCTGCCCCCGATATGGGCGGAGCCAAGCGTGCTAATGCCTATTCTCAATACCTAACTTGCCCAATGATTATATGCCATAAACAGCGTGACAAGCCAAATTCGGTGGGCAAGATGACTGCCATAGGCGATGTTCAAGGACGCAATGTGGTGATTTTGGACGATATGATTGACACAGCGGGCACCATCACTAAAGCGGCCGATATGATGATGAGCATGGGTGCGACCTCGGTTCGTGCTGCAGTGACTCACCCTATCCTTTCGGGGCCAGCCTACGACCGCATTAATGCCTCGCAACTCAAAGAGGTGATTGTGACTGACACTATTCCGCTTTCGACCACGGCTGATACCTCTAAATTTAAGGTGCTTTCCGTAGCCGACATATTTTCGGATGCCATAACTCGTGTTTACGACTACAAAGAGATAAGCTCGATGTTTATCTTTTAGATTAGTCCCAGTTTCTAAAACATGATTCTTAATTTTACAAGAAATTAAGAATCATGTTTTTTTATCAAAAATAGTTCTGATGGATATACTTTTCGAGGATAACCACGTCATAGTTGTTAACAAACACTCAGGTGAGCTGGTGCAGCCCGACCCTAGCGGTGCCCCTGCTCTGGAGCAGGCTGTGGCCGAGTATGTGCGTGTAAAGTACAATAAGCCAGGGCGTGCTTTTTTAGGTGTGGTTCACCGTCTTGACCGTCCTGTTAGTGGTGCGGTGCTCTTTGCCCGCACCTCCAAGGCCCTCATTCGACTTAATGAACAGCTTCGCGAGCGAGGCTTCCGTAAACTCTACTGGGCCATTGTTGAGCAAAAACCCACCGTAGAGAGTGCCACCCTTACCCACCATATTGTTCGCAACGCCAAGACCAATAAATCAATGGCTTTGGATAGCCCTACCAAGGATAGCCAGGAGGCGGTGCTTAAATATCGTCTGGTAAAATCCTCTGACCGCTACCACCTTTTGGAAGTTGAGTTACTCACTGGTCGCCACCACCAAATTAGGGCTCAGTTGGCTGCTATCGGATGTAAGATTAAGGGTGATTTAAAGTACGGGGCTAGTCGTTCCAACCCAGATGGTTCTATAAGCCTGCACAGCCGCTCTCTGGAGTTTTCTCACCCTGTCACTCGTGAACGTATTGTGGTCACGGCTCCCGTTCCTGAGGATAAATTATGGCAATTTTTTGAGCACAATGAATAGAATAGTTGACTTTTTGGATGAAATCAAGGCCAATAACAATCGCGAGTGGTTCAATCAGAACAAGTCGCGTTATCAGGTTATTCAGGCGCAATTTAATGAATTGACAGCCTCTCTCATCGAGGGTATAGCCCGTTTCGACCCCATGGTTGCGGGCCTAGAGGTTAAGGATTGCCTCTACCGCATCTATCGTGATGTGCGCTTTTCTCCCAACAAAGAGCCCTATAAAACCCACATGGGGGCCTATATCTGTCCTGGTGGTAAGAAGTCGGGCCTGGCTGGATACTACTTCCATCTTGAACCTGGCTGTTCGCTTTTGGCCTCTGGTCTGCACTGCCCCGATAAGGCGGTGGTGCGGTCGGTTAGGGACGAAATTTTCGCCAATGGCGCAGTCTTTGAACAGGCTCTGAGTGGAGCCACGGGCTTTGCTTTGGATATGAGTGATGCTCTAAAGCGTGTACCACGCGACTATCCATCTGATTCACCCTTTGGCAATTACTTACGTCTCAAGGAGTTCGACTTGGTTAAACCTTTGGAGCTTTCAGGTGATATCCTTGGTCGTACTTTAGAGGATTTTAGCCGTTGTACAGCTTTTAACTACCTACTCAACCGTGCGGTGGAGTATGCCCAAAACGAGTCGCGATGATGCCACTTCAGAAGTATTTTACCCTACGTAATGTTATTATCTTGGGGTTGGTGGTGGCTTTTGGGGTGACCTTTTCGGAGGTGCTGCGTGGAGCTCATCGTAACTTTATGATTTTTAGCTTTTCCACTCGCGATTTCTGGTCTGGCATTAGCCCCTATGGTCAGCAGTGGTGGCGTCATGGGCTGGATTATTACCTTTATGCTCCCACTTTTAATGTTCTTTTCGCCCCGTTTGCTTTTTTGCCGCAGTGGTTGGGGGCTTTTGTGTGGAATCTGTTCAACTACTCACTTTTTGCCCTTTCGGTTTACTATCTGCCACGCCTGAGTGAGCTCAATAAGTGCCGTCTGCTACTTTACAGTCTACCTATTCTAGCCACAGCCCAACTAAGTTTTCAATACAATGTGGCCATAGCCTATATTTTTCTATTTGCCTTTACACTTTTGGAAAAAGGGTATTACAAATGGGCCATACTATTAATCATGACTTCGGCTCTGACCAAGGTATACGGAGGTTTTGAACTCGCTTTATTGCTTTTCTATCCACGCCTGTGGCGTAATCTTGGCTGGGCAGTCTTGTGGGGGGCGGTACTCTTTTTGTTACCCCTACTTCGCCTGGGTGGTTCAGAATTTTTGCCCTACTATAGCCAGTGGATTGGGGCTCTGTCTAGCCACGAAGATACCCGTGTGTTCGAGAGTTTTTTCGACACCCACTTTCTCTTTAGCCAAGGCCATCCATCCTATACCTCTTATGTGCAGATAGGGCTCTTTATGGTTTTGGCCATCTTGTCCCTCTTGCGCCATAAGTTATGGAATGTCTATCTATTTCGTGTTGGGGTTTTGGCCTCAATTATGGGGTGGATGATTGTTTTTGGTAGTGCCTCCGAGAAACACACCTATCTTATTGCCATAGTTGGTTATCTGTTTTGGTATTGGAGCCTGCCACGTAGGGAGTTGTGGGACAAAATTTTATATTGGGCAACACTTTTGGTGGTGGTGATTATGCCTGTTGATTTGCTTTGCCCAGTGGTGGTGATGCGCTTTTTTCATGACACGCTGGAGCTCAATCAACTCCTCTTTTTGGTAGTATGGTTGACCATCGTTTACAGAACATTTTTTAATAAAAATCTTGAGTAATGGGTTTATGGACTATCTTATTGCTGGCTGTGGCCTTGTGCTTCGACTCTTTTGCGGTCTCGCTTGGGGCAGGGCTTAGTTGTTGTGAGTGGCGGCGGTGGCGTGGGGTACGTTTTGCAATTGTATTGGCTATTTTTCAGGGAGCTATGCCGTTGTTTGGTTGGGCTTTGGCCTGGAATTTTCACCATCAGATAGCTCGTTGGGACCACTGGATAGCCTTTAGTCTACTGTGGATTTTGGGCATCAAGATGATTTACGATAGTTTTGCTGCCAAGTCCGATGAGCCATCCAAGGGCGATATGCTCAATTTAGGGCAGAGTGTGCTTATGGGGGTGGCCACCAGTATTGACGCTATTATTGCTGGGGTGACTATGGCCCTGGTTAGTATAACTATTTTACCTGCTGAGTTTTCGCAATTTGGCAATGTAGTGCTCTCGTGTGGTATCATCTCCATGGTCACCTTTAGTGCCTCGATATTGGGGTTACTCTTGGGGCGCAGTAGTCGTCACTCTGTGGGTCGCCATGCCTCAGTGGTGGGTGGTGTAGTGTTGATGGCAATTGGGTTAAAGGTTCTCGTGGAACATCTTACGACTTAAACTTTTAGAACGGCAGTCCGATAGCGAAATTCAGCTGTGTGTCGGAGAGCCCTAAATTTGTGAACCACCTATGCCCATGGGGCATATTGGGGTTGTGTAGTTTGAAGCCCCAATCCAAACGGACCATAAAGAATCCAAAATCATAGCGGAGTCCTACGCCAGTATTAAGGGCTATCTGTTTGTAGAAGTTGTTGAAGTTAAAACGGGCCTCGGGTCGTTTTTCGCCCTGCGAGTTCATCCATATGTTTCCCGCATCAAAAAAGAGTGCCATTCCAAATCCTCCAACCACATTTACCCTGTACTCAACGTTGGCTTCCAATTTAAAGTCGCCCAGTTGGTTGGGGTAGCTACCCAAGCTATCCAGGGCCACCCCTCCAGGCCCCAGGGTGCGCACTTGCCAGCCACGCATGGAGTTACTCCCCCCAGCAAAGAATAGGCGGTCGAATGGGAGGGTGCTGGAGTTGCCATAAGCATATCCACCAGCAATGGCAAAACGCCATGCAAATTGGCTGCTTTGACCTATGTTCACACGGTTACTCACATCGAAATTTATACGCGCGTATTGTGCAAAGCGTAGCCCGAAAAGGCGGTAATAACTCTCGTTGTTGCTGTGGGTTGGGTGGCCAAATAGTGAGGTCAGGCCACGTAGCAAACTACCATTGGCATCGGCATTAACTCTGAAGATAAAGGCGTTGGCCTTTGTGTCGGAGTTGGTTGTGTAGTAGTATGAGGCCGACACCCCAGCTATAAATTGTGAGGTGTAGCTGTTACGCAGATAGGGGTTGTCAATGGAGTGGAGAAAGGTGGTGTCAACCCAAGGCACATCCACCACGTTTAAGTCAACGGGATTGATGGTGAATCGGGCCCCATTTTTCATGGTCCAGGCATAGCCAAATGAGCCACTAAAGAGGGCTCGTCGGTAGTCTGGTCGTTGTTGGTTGCTGTATGTGAGTGTTATTTTAGTAGCAGCCTGTTTAAAACGTGATTGAGCATCAGCACTTAGTGGAAATATAAAGCGAGGAATGGTGAGTGAAACGCTACCGCTAAATTCAAAAGAGTTATTCTTGTTTCTGGATTTCATAAATTCGTAGGCTCCACGAAAATTGAGCCCCAAGACCTCGGCTCCACCAAAGATATTGCGGTTTTGATAACCCAGTGTTAGTGCGGCAGAGTAGTAGTCAGCCGTGGTCGAGATTTCGGCTTCGGCCGAGATGTTTTGACGTGTGATGGGGGTGCATTGAATGTAGCATTTTAGCTCTTGTTCTATGGTGGTCACGTCTCCACCGTCACCCGCAATGGTCACAACGGTTGGGCTACCCGAACTGGCTATGGGTTCAAAAATCACATTGGCATTGTAACCCAAGGCCCTTACGTTTTCATATGTACGTTCAAGGGCAGCCTTGTCGTAGAGGTCGTTGGGCGAGAGTCGTATGGCGCGGGTTAGTACTTGGGGGCGAATGTAGTTTTTTTTGTTATACATTATGCTAATACCATTGAGTTCCAACGTATCGTATTTTACGGCGTTGCTCTGCTCTATGGTTAGTGCTGGGTCGAAGTCGGAGTTGACCACAATCTCTGAGATACGATAGATTGGGTTGTTGGAGTATACAGCCCTCCCGTCGGTTCCGATGGTTTGCATTCGTTGGCGCACATTCATCCTTACTCCCACAGTGTTGCCCCCCAAGGTTGAGTCGACCGAAAAGGTGATAAGGTTGATACCGAAGCCCCAAAAACCCATATTACTCAAGTTGTCCACAATTCTGCGGCGTTCGGACTCAAAGACAGAGCGGTCGAAAATATTACCTACCCTGAGCAGCGAATGGCTGGTGTCCTGCATGATTAAGGCCCCCACGAATTTATCGCTAATGTCGTAGTCAATTTGCGCAATAGTGTAGGGCATATTTTGCTTAACTTTATAGTGCACAGTGGCTTTACGTCGTGGACTAATAACAATGGAGTCGGTGATTGTATTGTTTAGGTAGCCCTTTGAGATAAGATAGAGGTCGATTTCGTGTTTTGATTTCTCGATTAGTGCCGAGTCCAAAATCACTGGTGCGGTCCCAACTTTTTGGCTCCAAAAGCGGTGCCATCCGTTGTGTTTGGCCGTGTCGGTGGCGTTGTAAAATCCAAGGGTTACCCCCACCCCCAACAGTCGTCGGTTGGGGCGTTGTTGGATATATTGTTCAATGATGCTCTTGTCGAGTCTGTCACCTTTTTTAACCTCTGCTGGGCTCTGGACCTCCAGCACATTGCTGTGTAGTAGAGCTTGCCCTTGTGGCACATAACGCGTAGCACTACAACCCGATAGAAACAGGACAAGCAGTAGTGTTAGCAGAAATGAGCTCAGAGGCCTATTGAACATGGTTTTTAGGGTTTAGGAAGGAGTTTTAGTTTACGAGCCCCGATAGCTGTCGCCTCATCCGAGAGTACTGTCACCATGATGGTGTCTGGAGCATATTTTGATGTTCCGCTAGGGGTGATAATAAATTTATAATCTCCACCTGCCAAACGCATAAAAATCTTGCCCGTCTTGTTGTTGGTGTAGCTTGACTTAATGGTTCCATCTTTGGCTATGGCTCTGAGCCACATACGTTCGGCAATATTTTTGCTATCCTTATCGGCAATTACTCCGCTCAGGGCTCCGCAACTGGCCAGGTTTACAATTGTACAGTGCGGATTAAAATTATAGCCCACTATTTCGTTTCCCCCTATAGAGGCGGCAACATCAATATCGCACATTGTCACCACTTGCTCGTTGATGGTCACCTCAAAGGCAAATGGGAGCTCCACCACGCGCCACTCTGGCAGTAGTGTGAGTGGGTAGGTCTTCTTATTGGTGGCCAGTGTTGCACCTTGTTGTGCGAAATAGAGGCGCATTTTTTGGTAACTACCTGCTGGGATTTCGCCTTGGGCTAGACGTAGATGTTCGCCGCCAGTGAGTGTCAAAAGAGGTATATTGGTGGCCATGCTCTTTAATTTAATCCATTTTTGACCACTCAGAAGCTCCACTGAGTCCACCACGATGTCCACTGCGTCATAATTGGCTGGCGAATCCTCGACATAGAGTACAAACATGGGTTCGCCTTGGTAGTTCTTAGCCGAGCAGCCTACAAGTGAGATAAAAACCAGTAGAGCGAGGATATATTTTTTATACGCCATAATTTATCACCATATTAATTTACAAAGGTATATATTTACTATCTTTGTTCAAAGTTTTAACCTTTAAAAAAATGATAAAAGAGATAACCATTCCGCGCTCCAACCACTCCACTCCAAGTGTGATTTACATTGGTCAAGCACTTTCGCTCTTACCCCAACTTGTGGGCACAAGGCGTGCCATAGTCATAACTGAACAAAATATAGTTGATTTGTGGGGAACTTCGGTTGAGAAGTATGAAAAGATAGTAGTTCGTGGAGGCGAAAAAAATAAAAATATAGGTACCTATCAATATATTCAACGTCAGCTGCTTAGTCTTGGTGCCGATCGCCATACAGTGCTTATTGGCTTGGGTGGTGGCATCATTACTGACATCACTGGTTTTGTGGCTTCGACCTATATGCGAGGGGTTGATTTTGGCTTTGTAGCCACCACTCTTTTGTCGCAGGTTGATGCCAGTGTGGGTGGTAAAAATGGGGTTAACCTTGAGGGGTATAAGAATATTTTGGGCACTTTTAATCAACCCTCTTGGGTTATTTGTGATAGTACAGTGCTCTCCACTTTACCCCTCAGAGAGTTACGTGCGGGCTATGCTGAAGCCCTAAAATGTGGGTTATTGGCCGACAAAGAACTCTTTGAAATGTTTGAGAAGGGTGATTTTCAGGTTGAAAAAATTGTGGAGCACTCTGTGAATATCAAGGCCGCCATCGTGGCCCGTGACGAGCAGGAGAGTGGCCTGCGCAAACAACTTAATTTGGGTCATACCTTTGCCCATGCCATCGAGAAGTGTTCCGTTGGGGCGTACCTTCATGGCGAGGCGGTGGCTATAGGGCTGGTGATGGCGGCTCAAAAATCTATGGGTCAGGGGCTTCTTAGTGCTGAAGATTATCAACGTATCTACAATACTCTCAAACGATTGGGACTTCCTACTGAGTGTCCAGAACTATCCACCGAGGAGCTCTATAAAGTTATGCAGAGTGACAAAAAGAACCAGGACGGTCAAATAGCTTTTGTGCTATTGGGTGGCATTGGAGAGTTGAAAATCTGAGAATATTGTTCAAAGAGGCTCCATAGCAGAACTCCTCCCGAGACTGACACATTGATAGAGTGCTTGGTACCCACTTGAGGAATTTCGATGACTCCGTCAGCCATATCAACTGCGCTTTGTTCCACGCCGTCCACCTCATTACCAAAGATAAAGGCATATTTTTTGCCATTTTCTACTCGGAACTCATTTAACATTGTGGCCCCGTGAACCTGCTCCACAGCCATTATGGTGTATCCCTGGGCGCGAAGAGTCTCTATGGCATGGGTTGTGGAGTCAAAATACCGCCATGGCACACTAAATTCAGCTCCTAAGGCGCTTTTGTGAATCTCTTTTGATGGAGGGGTTCCAGTAATACCACTGAGCACCACCTCACCCAAGCCAAAGGCATCGCCTGTGCGGAAAAAGGCGCCCACATTTTGGGCGCTTCTCACATTATCCAGTACCACCACCACTGGCATCTTCTCCATGGAGGCGTACTGTTGGGCTGTTATGCGGCCGAGCTCACTGTTTTTGATTTTTAACATTCCTCGTTATTGAATTTTTCCAACATTATGTAGTTGGTTAGGTCCATCTGTACTGGAACCACGGCTACGAAACCGTTGGCCAAAGCCCATTCATCGGTGTCGGTGGCCTCTGGTTCGGCGTTGATAAAGTGTCCCGACATCCAGTAGTAGTTACGGCCGCGCGGGTCTGCCCGTTTTACAAATTTTTCGCGCCAATTGCCGCGAGTCTGCCTTACGTAGCGTATGCCGTTTATTTGGTCGTATGGTATATTTGGTACGTTGACATTTAGGCATAGTCCATTTTGCTCTTCAGGGGTCATCTCCAGTGTGAGGTTTATTATATGTCGGGCGTAGATTGTTGCGGCCTCGAAGTCTGCCTGGGCGCTATGGTCTGTAAGCGAAAATCCGAGCGATGGTATGCCATAAAAGGCCCCCTCGGTGGCGGCCCCCATGGTGCCAGAGTAGATGACCGATATGTTTGAGTTGGCTCCGTGGTTAATACCCGATAGTATCAGGTCAGGCTCTTGCTCAACCATGAGCTCGTCCAACGCAATTTTAATGCAGTCCACTGGTGCGCCTGTGCAGATGTATCGTTTCAGAGTCGATGACTCCTCAATTTTGTCCACAAAAAGTGGCGAGCCCATAGTTATGGAGTGCGACATTCCCGAATAGCATTTGTCTGGTGCCACCACCCACACATCGTCCGAAAACTCCTCGGCCAGAGAGGTCAGTGCCGCAATGCCACCAGCGTCGTAGCCGTCATCATTTGTAATTAGTATTCTCATTATTTTTGTAAGTAGACTGCAAAAATAGGGTTAAAATTTGTAACTTCTCAATTTTTGTCTATCTTTGCACCACTTTTATTAGAAAAAGTAGCGTAGGAATCTCTGAAGGGTCAACTCTCAAGGTGCAGCCAGTGTCGTTGCCCAAGGTTATGAGTGTTGATATAAAACTTTCATATTCCGCGTTTTAACTACCTTTAGAACCAAATAAAATGGCAGATCTAATTGCAATTGCCCAGGCGGCATTCAAACAAGAAACTTCTCACCCTGACTTCAAAGCGGGTGACACTATCACGGTCACAATCCGTATCCGTGAAGGTAACAAAGAGCGTATGCAGCACTTCCGTGGTGTTGTTCTTCAGCGTCGTGGCGCAGGTGTAACCGAAACTTTCACCATCCGTAAGATGTCTGATGCAGTGGGTGTTGAGCGTATCTTCCCTGTTAATTCACCAACCATTGTCAAAATCGAACTAAACAAACATGGTGTGGTTCGTCGTGCACGTATCTTCTATCTTCGCGATTTGACGGGTAAGAAGGCACGTATCCAGGAACGTAAATTTATAAGCAAAAAAGATTAATTTTTTGTAATCAATATTTTTAGGGCTATCTTTTTTCAGAAGATAGCCCTATTTTTTGTGTTTTTTTTCATATATTTGTAACAACTAACCAAAAATAAGATGAAAAAACACAAAAGCATATTCTTTACTCTACTGTTGTTGCCAGTTTTGAGTTCTGCGCAAACCAAGAAGATGGGCAATGTTGTGGAGTATTTCGGTAAGGAGAAGGTCGAGACCACCACTGAAGGTACAGTAGTGCACCACTTTACCGATGGTCTGATACTTGGGGGAGCAACCCGTGGCGGAGCTCTGTTCAATGGCCAAGATTTGATGAGTTGGCTTCTGGCCACCGACAATTACAAAACTCCAGTTTTAGGGCAAAAAGTGGCCTTTGACTACCCAGCCCTTAAAGATAGTGAGCGTTCGGCAGCTTCTCAGCGTCTTAATCTGCGTGGTGGCCACCCCTTGGTGCCTCTTGACAACCTCACTTGGCAGGCTCTTAATGTTGACTCTACTGGCGTTTTTAGTGATAGACATTTGCGTAGTGCACTGCTCTATACTGCTTATCAGTCGCCCAAAGAGCAGATTGTTCTGCTCGATGCTAAGGGTGGAACCCGCACCATTATCAACGGCATGATGCACGAGGGGGACCACTACGATTTCGGCTACACCCTTATCCCCGTAAAACTCAAAAAGGGGGTTAATGAGTTTATCTACACCCCTGGTCGTTTTGGGCGTGTGGAGTCCAAGATAGTGGTCCCCACTAAGCCCGTAAGTCTGACTCAGCGAGATATGACCCTGCCCGATATTATTTTGGGCGAAGGCGATGCCAAGTGGGCAGCCATACGTCTTATCAATGCCACCGAGAAGGAGTTGCGTGGTCTGACCATTACGGCTACTTTGCCTACTGGTGAGAGTGAAATATTTGCCACAGAGTCACTTATGCCCCTCAGTGTGCGTAAGGTTCGCTTCCGTGTTCCAGTCACCACCTCCACACAAAGCGGAGAGGTTGTAATGAAGGTTACCCTAAGGGATAGGTCGGCTAAGGTGGTTGATGAGCAGAATATTAAGATTCAGCAACGTCCAGCCACCATCCATCACGAACGTACCTTTGTGAGCCGAATCGATAGCTCGGTGCAATATTATAGCGTGGCTCCTGCCACAGGCGTTGGGCCTAAGGCCTTGGTACTTAGCGTTCATGGGGCTTCGGTTGAGGCTCGTAACCAGGCTCGTGCCTATGGGCTCAAGGATTGGACCCATATTGTGGCTCCCACCAATCGCCGTCCATTCGGCTTCAATTGGGAGGAGTGGGGACGTATTGATGCCCTGGAGGTCTTGACTGAGGCTAAAAAAGTGTTAAACACCATTGCTGAGCGCACCTATCTCACTGGCCACTCCATGGGGGGCCACGGCACTTGGTTTTTGGGCACCACCTATCCCGATAAGTTCGCGGCCATAGCCCCTTGCGCCTCTTACCCCGATATCATAGGTTATGGAGGTGGGCGTGGCGACGAGCAGCATCGTGCCAATGAGGCCTATCAGATGTTTTCTCGTGCTGCCAATGGAGGACGGGTGCTCTCTTTGGCTCACAATCTCACTCAGTCGGGTGTCTATATTCTTCATGGCGACAAGGATACCACTGTGCCCATTGAGCAGGTGCGCGCCATGCGCGAGCTACTAGGTACCTTCCATCCCAATTTTTGTTACTATGAGTATCCTGGTGGTGAACATTGGTATGGTAACAATTCTGTGGATTGGTTCCCTATTTTTGAATTTTTTGCCCGTCAGAGTATCCCTGCTAATAAGGATGTGAAAACAGTGGAGTTTCATACTGCCTCTCCTGCCATCTCGGCTCAGGATTATTGGCTTAGGGTTGAGCAACAGGAGTCACCCTATAACTTTACTACCATAAGCGGCCTGCTTAACGATAGCATTGTGGTGGTTACCCCTGAAAATGTGGCGCTTTTTTCCATTGACCTACCTTCCATGGGATTGCCCCATGGCACTCCAATCAAAGTTGGGGAACAAACATTCACTGTCTTTACTGACAGTGTAGCCTATTTTGCATTTAAAAATGGAACGTGGAGTGAGGTTCATGGGGTGAATCCCAAAGAGAAATACTCTCTGCGTCAGGGTGGTTTTAAACAGGCCTTCGATAATGGAGTGGTGTTGGTTTACGCCACAGGCGGCACTAAAGAGGAGAATCTATGGTGGCAGAATCGTGCCCGCTTCGATGCCGAAACATTCCTCTATCGTGGTAATGGCTCTATGGATGTCATTGCCGACACGGAGTATAAGGCTGATAACTATAAAGATAGGAATGTGGTGCTCTATGGCAATGCCTCCAACAATAGCGCATGGAATACTTTGCTAGCCTTCTCACCCATACAGGTGCGTCGTGGTGAGCTTAGCCTTGGTGGCGAGCTCTATCGTGGCGGTGATTTGGCAACCCTTTTTGTGCAGCCTCACCCCTTCAGCGATGTGGCTTTGGTTGGTGTGGTCTCGGGTAGTGGAATTAGTGGGATGAAGGCTACGGCTCTCAATAATTATATATCGGGCATCACGGGTTACCCCGATTTTATGGTCTTCTCTAGTGATATGTTGCTCAAGGGGCTCCCAGAGGTGAAGGCCACAGGATTCTTCGATAATTCATGGTCTTTGGAACACTCTGAGATGGTTGTTAATCCTTAGTTCCACGTGACATAACCTGCTTTACTCTCATCTAACGATTTGCCGAGATAGTAGTTGACTAAATCTCAAAATCAGCGGGAAGAGAGTACAAAAGGGTGGTAATAAAATGCTGGAAAGAAATTAAAACAGCATCTTAAAAAAAAGTGTGTTAATATCAATATTGTTAAAAACGAAAAACGGCTTGAATAGATATTCAGCCGTTTTTAATTGTAATTAGACACAAACATGCTAATTAAGAAGTGATCCTCCTGGGGCTCGAACCCAGGACCCCAACATTAAGAGTGTCGTGCTCTACCAACTGAGCTAGAGAACCATTTTTCTTTCACTGCGGGACAAAGGTAGGTAAAAAAAGTTAAATGACAAAATTTTTCTTGGCAATTTATTTGTTTACCTTTGTGAAAATATATTTTAAAAATTAAAAAAATGGTTGAACAAGAGTCTGTTTTGCGTAATGGGTCGCTGCTGGCGGTGGCTCGTGGTATGATGAGTGCGGCCCGAACCGCGCCCAAGGCTTGTGGCATTGATTCACTTGAAATAGCTATGGTTACGGGGGCCGACATTGCACTTTTGGAGGATAAGATGCGCGAGATAGGGCCCAAATTGGGTAAAGATTTTTTTGTGCGTGATGCTGGCACAATAGCCTGCTCTGAGGCCATTGTTTTGCTTGGGGTGCGTAATGAAGCTTTAGGGCTCAATTGCGGACTTTGTGGCTCGGCCACTTGCGCCAAGAAGCCAGGTGCGGTTCCCTGTTTTTTCAAAGCTCAGGATTTGGGCATAGCCCTTGGCTCGGCAGCTTCGGTGGCTGGAGACAGTCGTGTCGATTCGCGTGTGATGTACTCTGTGGGGGTGGCGGCTCAGGAGCTCAAGATGTTGCCATATTGCCATGCTATTATGGCCATTCCTATTAGTGCCACGGGTAAAAGCCCATTTTTCGACCGCAAATAATGGGACGACTTTGGATTGTTTTGCTTTTGATTCTGCCTCTTAAACTTTTTGGACAGGATGTGGTGGCCAGTTATAATATTCGTAATGGTCACGGCATGGATTCAAAGTGTGATTTGGATAGAACCTCTCGGGTGATTAACTCGCTTGGGGCGCGGTTTGTGGCTTTACAAGAGGTTGACAGTGTCACCGCGCGTAGCGGTGGGGTCGATGTACTTAGTATCTTGGCCCAAAAGTGTAATATGGAGGGCAGTTATGCCCGTGCCATCCCCTATGACGGTGGAGCGTATGGCATAGGGTTGCTCTCTTGCGAAAAACCGCTATCTCTTCGACGTATACCACTTGATGGACGTGAAGAGGCTCGTGTTCTATTGATTGCTGAGTTCGAGGATTGCATACTTTTTTGTACCCATTTTTCGCTTACCGCACCCGACCAGATGAGCTCTATTAAGCGCGTGATAGCCTTGGCCAAAGAGTATAAAAAGAGGGTTTTCTTTATGGGAGATTTGAATCTGGAGCCATCTAGCGAGCAGTTTAAACTTCTCAAACAACATTTTCATCTGCTCTCCGATGCCACTGCCCATACCTATCCAGCTGATGAACCAGCCACTACCATAGATTATATATGGAGTAATAAAAAACTTCGAGTATCTGAGGCCACCGTCGTCAGTTGTCCAACGGAGTCCGACCACCGTCCCGTAATGGTGCGCCTGAAGAATAACTTTTAGGGGTTATAGTAGTCGAAGTTTCTGAATGATAGTATCTCGTTGGTTATCTTCAGCATCTCTTGGGCTGGGGTAAACCACGGCGAGAGCTCCAGACAATGGTTATAGCAGTTGATGGCCGCTCCAAAGGCTGCTTGAGCGTAGTATTGTAGCCCCTGTTCAAAGCTTTGTCTAATTTCGGTCGAACTAATCTCCATCATTGGGGCCCCCTTCATCTGTGGCGAGCAGACCCCGTCATGGCGGGGATAGACCAAAAATTGCACCATACTTTGTAGTTTTTCACTCTCGTGCCATAGTGGCAACTGTTGGGCTATGTCGCTTCCGCAGAGGATGGTGAATTGGTGTTGGGGATACTCTTGGTGTAGAGCTTCAATGGTATTGA